>JAKECL010000429.1 GCA_030460725.1 Propionibacterium sp. | reverse complement strand
ATCCCCTCCCCCGACGCCCCACTGGCGTGGCTGGGAGAAAGGGTGCGCCTGGTGGGATGGGGCGAGGCACTGCGCGTCGAGGTCCGCGGACGCCACGCGATCCGCGAGGCCGCCCGCGAATGGGACTCCGCCCGGGCCAGCGCCCGCGTCGACGCGCCGGAGGACGCACCCGTCACCCCGGTGGCCTTCGGGTCCTTCGGTTTCGCGTGGGAGACGCCCGGCTTCCTCGTGGTCCCTGCGCTGGCCGTCGTCGAGGACGAGGGCGGCCGCTGGATCGTCTCCACCGCCAATGGCACACCTGCGCCGGATCCCCTGGAGACTCTCGACGCCGCCCTGCGGGAACGCGCCGCCACCCCCGTCGAGGCCCCCCGGGGGCTGTGGACCGAGACCGGGCGCATGACCCAGACCCAGTGGAAGGACTCCGTGCGCCGCCTCATCCAGCGCCTGCGCACGGGAGCCGCCTCCAAGGTCGTCATGAGCCGCGACATGGTGGTCTCCGCCGCCCAACCCGTCGACGAACGCCATCTCCTGGTGCGCCTCCACCAGCTCTACCCCACGACCTGGGCCTATGCGGTGGACGGCCTCATCGGGGCGTCCCCGGAGATGCTGGCGTCCATGAGCGCGGGCACCGTCTTCTCCCGGGTGCTCGCGGGCACGGCTGCCCGCAGGGAGGGGACGCAGCTCCTGGCCTCCATGAAGGACCGCACCGAACACCTCCTGGCCGTGGAGTCGGTCGCCCGCGCGCTGTCCCCCATCGCCGACACCCTGGACGTGCCCACGGAGCCCCGCGTCATCGACCTGCCCAATGTCTCCCACCTGGCCACCGATGTCACGGCCACGCTGGGGGCGGCCAATGTGCTGGACGTGGTGGCGGCCCTGCACCCCACGGCCGCCGTGTGCGGCACGCCGACCAAACTCGCATTCGACCTGTTGGAGTCCTTCGAGTCGACGCGTCGCGGACGCTACTCCGGACCCGTGGGGTGGATCGACGCCTCGGGTGAGGGCGAGTTCGCCATCGCCCTGCGGTGCGGACAGGTCTCGCCCGATCGACTCTCGGTCCGCGTCTTCGCAGGGGGCGGCATCATGCCCGACTCCGTGCCGGAGGTGGAGCTGGCCGAGACCCGGGCGAAGATGGCCCCCGTCCTGGAGGCGCTGGGGGTCCCGGCAAGCTCCTGACACGGGAGCAGGTCCCCGGCCGGGGTCGGGTCGACCAGTCGCTGGCCCTCTGCGCCCCGCGTCCTCTCCCCGCACGAGGGCGGACCCGTTGCCCATGACCGCCCCATCCACCCACCGGCCACGGCGCCAGCGCTGGACCGGGAAGAACCGAGCCCTCCGAGGAGACCGCGATGCCGGAACGCACACCGCAACAGAGGGGATGGTTCGCCGACAACGAGGCGAACTGGGATGACCGGGCCGACTTCCACATGGCGGGAGGCTATGGCGGTGTCGAGGACCTGGTGGCGGACCCGTCGGCGATCAGTGAGCAGCTCGCCCAGGACATCCACCACTTCGGGGACCTGGGCGGCAGGGACGTCATCCACCTCCAGTGCCATGTCGGCACGGACACCCTGGGTTTCTCCCGCCTCGGCGCCCGCAGGGTGGTCGGGGTCGACCTGTCGGAGAACTCACTCGCACATGCGCGCAGGCTCGCAGGGGCGGCGGGGGTTGACATCGAGTACGTCCACTCCAACGTCTACGACGCCCGCGAGGCGGTGGAGGGGCACTTCGACCTCGTCCACACCTCGCTGGGTGTGCTGTGCTGGTTGCCCGACATCGCCGGGTGGGCCCGGGTGGTCGCCTCCCTGCTCGCACCGGGTGGCACCTTCTTCATCCGGGACGACCACCCGATGTTCATGACCGTCGCCGATCCCCGTGAGGACCTGCCGGGAGTGCTCAGCATCGAGTACCCCTACTTCGAGGTGGAGGAGCCCTCGACCTGGGAGGATGACGGCAGCTACGTGGAGGCGCCGGACGCACCACGGATCCGGCACACGAGGAACCACCAGTGGAACCACTCCCTCGGGGAGATCCTGACCTCCCTCATCCAGGCAGGGCTGGTGATCGACTCCGTCGAGGAGACCCCGTACTCCGCGTGGTGCCCGTGGCCGGAGTTGATGGTGCAGGAGGAGGGTCGCTGGCGCCTCCGGGACGACCCGGCGAGGCTGCCCCTCCAGTTCGCGATCAAGGCGCACCGGGCAGCGGAGGCAGACACCGGCACAACGCCCGTCCCCACTGCCTGACCACGCACAGGGGCGGGGCACCCCCGCC
>JAKECL010000428.1 GCA_030460725.1 Propionibacterium sp. | reverse complement strand
CGAGGAAGCCCTGGACACGATCGCGAAGCTCATCGAGTCCGACCTCGACGCCTGAGTCATCGGGTGGACGCGTCCGGCGCCCGGGAGCGACCTCAGCTGGGGTCGATCTCCCGGGCGCCGTACCACTTCTTGGCGCCGCGCACCGCATAGCGCTGGGCCACGGCGACCAGGACGGCCGAGACAGCCGCGAAAGCGACGAGCTGCGCCAGCTGGACGTCGTCATCGTCCTCGTGGGGCGCGTCGTGGCCGGTGACGGCCTTCCAACCGCCCTCGGCGATCTTGCTCGCCACGAATGCCGCCCCCGCCATCGCGCCCGCGCTCGCGAGCTTCCAGCCGATGTCCATGGGTCCTCCCCCTCAGTCGTCTTCCGGGGTGCGTGCACTCCGTTTGTCCGCTCCCATCATGCCGCACCGGGGCGGGGCGCGCCGTCGATGGGACCCCCGCCCACACCGATAGGCTGGTCCGGGTCGAGACGAGGAGGCACGCGTGGGACGTGACAGCAGTATCCGGTGCGCCGCCGTGTTCCTCTCGGTCGCGCTCCTGGGAGGGTGCACGGCCTCGGTGGATCCCCTGGCGGATCCCAGCCGCGACCCCTTCTCCCAGCCGGTCGTGCCGACCTCGCCCTCCTCGGGGAGCAGCGGCGCCGGGGCGGGTGCCGCCTCCTCCGACGTCCCCCAGCCGCGGCACGGACGGGGAGTCGTGACCGCAGTCGTCCCGGAGGGGTCCGCCCTGTCGGAGACCGCCGCCCGCGACTTCCGCTCCACCACCGGGTTCACACTCCAGCAGGTCGAGGTCCCCATCGATGACCTCGCCCAGGGGGCACCCGAGGGCACCCGGGCCGATGTGGTCCTCGGCCTCGACGCAGGCGACGCGCTGGAGGCCGCAGCCGATGGAGGTCTCGCCACCACGGCCCCGCAGGACACGACGACCCCGGAGGGCACAGCTCTCGCAGGGGTTCCCGCCGCCACTGCCTATGCCCGCGACGATGTCTGTGTGCTGGCGGACACCGAGTGGTTCTCCGCGAACCGGGAGTCCCTGCCGACCTCGCTCTCCGACCTGGCGTCGGGGAAGTGGGCGGACCTCCTACTGGTTCCCGACCCCGCGGGCTCCGTGGAGGGGCGTGCCTTCACGAGGGCGGCCCAGGCCGACCTCGGGAAGGGCGTGGATGCCTGGTGGTCGGCACTGACCTCGGGTGGTGCCCGCACAGGGTCCGCCGAGGGGCTCCAGAAGCTGTGGACGGCCTCGGCGGGGGCAGTGGAGGGGGGACGCCCGCTCCTGGTGGCACGCCAGTCACTGTCGGCGACCACGCTCAACGACACGGGGACAGAGTCGCTCTCGACGGCGGTCCCCGGAACCTGTCTCGAGCGCATGCTCTACTCCGTCATCACGCAGGACCCTTCGAACCCGGACGGTGCGGAGTCCCTGGTGGCATGGCTGAGGGGGTCGAGTGCCCAGCGGGAGCTGGCCTCTGCGGGCGTGGCACGGCCACTGGCCGAGGAGGACGCCGAGGGGACCGCCATCGGATGGTTCTCCCAGCCCACGGACGGTACCGTCTCCCTGCCCGAGGACGATGTCGCCGCCGCCCAGGAGCGGGCGCAGTCCTGGTCGAAGGGTCTCCAGGACTCGCAGTAGCGGGCGTGGACGGATTCCGGGCGCTGACCCCGGATGCCGACGAAGTGGGGTCTCGGGACCCCTCCGGGGGCTCCTGGGCCCCTGGGGGACGTCGAGACCCCACGTCGTCGCCTCTCGGTCGGCGGTCGTGGTGGGGCAGATGGTCGACGGGTGCTCAGTCGTGCAGCATGCCTGGCTCCACCCGGCACTCCTCGCCGATGCGCATCGGGGCGATCGTGCCCAGGTCCCGCATCTCCTGCAGGCGGGGGACGACCCGGCTCCACACGGCCCACGGGTCCATCGTGTTGAGGTAGATGCGGGTCCCGCCCTCGAAACCGGCGACGGTCGAGATGCGCCACTTGAGCAGGATCCGCCACCGCATGGGCGTGTGCACATCGGGGGGACGGTGGTACCACTCCTCGTTGCAGGGCACCTCGACCCCGGTTGCCGCGTGGGCGGCGTGGAGGACGTCGGAGATGGCGCGCATCTCCTCCTCGCCCACCTGCCAGGGGTTCGCCGGGGCGTGCAGCGGCCAGATGGCGAGAGAGGGATAGCGGTGGCCGAAACCGGCCATGAGGACGGCGTGCTCATTCTGGGCGAGCACCAGCCTGCGGGTGGCCGCGACCTTGAGGATGTCGTCGTAGATGTCGGGATCGGAGCGCAG
>JAKECL010000017.1 GCA_030460725.1 Propionibacterium sp. | reverse complement strand
AGTGCGTTCGAGGGTAGATGTGGGCATGTGCAGCTCCGCCCGGGAATCGGGACGGGAAGGCCGAAAATGGCCAGATGATGCGGAAAACCCCCGCCATGGCGGGGGCTCCGGGTGGAGCGGGCGACGGGAATCGAACCCGCGCTACCAGCTTGGGAAGCTGGAGTTCTACCATTGAACTACGCCCGCACATTCGCCTCCGTTGCCGGTGCGACCTGACGATGATACCCATTGGATGCCCCGGCGTCCAAGTGACGGCACGTGGTGGCCACCCGGGTGTCGCGAGCCATCCGCCTACCATGTGCTGCGTGAGCAAGCGTCCCGTCGTCGCAGCGGCAATCCTCGATTCCCTCCGCCACCCCACGCAGGTGCTCTGCGCGGCCCGCGCCTATCCCCAGGACCTGGCTGGACTCTTCGAGCTGCCCGGCGGAAAGGTCGAGGACGGGGAGGTCCCCGAGCAGGCTCTGGCCCGAGAGATCCGCGAGGAGCTGGGGACTCGGATCGACCTGGGCGCCCGGATTGCGGGGCCGCTGGACGGCTGGTGGCCGATCCTCCAGGGACGACGTATGGGGGTGTGGCTGGCCGAGGTCCGTCCCGGCTCCCCCCGACCCGAGCGCGGATCCAGTCATCTGGAGCTGCGCTGGGTCCCCCTGGACAGGGTCGGTGCCCTGCAGTGGGTCGGCCACGACCTTCCGATCGTCCGAGCTGCGGTGGCCACCGCCCTCATGCACAGACCCTGACGGCACCCGACACACAGCACACAGCACACAGCACACAGCGTCAGGAGCTCATGCACCCCCCGCAGGCCAGCGCCCGTGCCGCTCCAGGCCGGGCCGGACGTCCTTGACGACACCGCGGCCCCATCTGTCAGAATGACATCATGCCCAAGATCATCGGGACGACACTGGCCGACCACCGCGAGCTCACCCGCCACAGGCTCTTCGACGCCCTGGGCGAGCTGCTGGCGGAGCAGTCCTTCGACACGATCACGATGTCCCAGATCGCACTCCGAGCCGAGGTGGGCCGCACAGCCGTGTACAACCACTTCGCCGACAAGGAGTCCCTGCTGCTGGCCTTCATGCGCCACGCCACCTCCGGCTTCGCCGAGGCCCTCACCCAGGCCCTGGAGGGAAGCGACGACGTCATCGAACAGTTGCGCATCTACATCCGCGCCCACCTGGAGTTGCGGGGCCATTTCCACCTGGCCTCCCACCTGGACCTGCGTTCCATGGTCTCGGCCTCCAGCGCGAGCCACCTGAGGGACCATGCCGGCATCGTCGAGCACATCCTCTTCCACATCCTGGAGGAGGCCATGGAACAGGACCGCATCCCGCGGCAGAACTCGCTGGCGCTGGTCTCGCTGGTCCTGTCGGCCCTTGCGGGACAGTACCTGCCCACCGACCCGGGCGAGCGGCAGGCAGCGATCGAGGTCGTCCAGGCCTTCGTGCTGCGTGGAATCGGTGTCCCCGCCGCCGAGTGCCCACTGCCTGCCGTCGCGTTGTCCGAGACACGTCCCCCCTCCGACCCGGCCTCACCCTCCGGACGGTCTCCTCACAGAGCCACCGATCCGCAGGCATTCCTGCGCTGCCCGGTCAGCCACTCCTGAGACCCATCCCACTGCAGCGCCCCACCCTCGGCCCCGACTCGTGGAATAGTCCGCAATGGGGCATCGTTGAGACACGCAGAGCCGCGGGACCACCGACGGCTGGACGACAAATAGGAGGCCTCTCCATGAGCACCGTCGAACTGACGACTGACAACTTCAAGCAGACGATCACCGAGGGTGACATCGTCCTGGTCGACTTCTGGGCGACCTGGTGCGGCCCGTGCCGCCAGTTCGGACCGATCTTCGAGGCCGCCTCCGACAAGCACCCCGACATCGTCTTCGCCAAGTTGGACACCGATGCCCAGCAGGAGATCGCCACCGCAGCCCAGATCAGCTCCATCCCTACGCTGATGGCCTTCCGCGACGGCATCGCGATCTTCCGCCAGTCCGGAGCCCTGCCCGCCCCCGCTCTGGAGGAGGTCATCAGCCAGGTGCGCGATCTCGACATGGACAAGGTCCGCGCAGAGATCGCCGCCGAGGACGCGAAGAAGGCCTGATCCAGGGGTCCATCCAGGTCACCCCTTCACGAGGGCGACACCGTCAGCCACCCGACCGAGCACCACACTCCGGCCGGACACGCGCTCGGTGCCGCCCTCGTGTGCGTGCGGGGACGCCCAGCCGGGGACAGGAGAGCCGGGGCGGACAACTGCCCGCGCCGGCTCCCTCCACCCGAGACCTCTCAGGCGCCGAGTTCCTCGGCAACCAGCTCCGCGACCTGGATGGCGTTGAGCGCTGCCCCCTTGCGCAGGTTGTCTCCCGCGACCACCATCACCAGACCTCGGCCCTCCTCCACCGCCTGGTCCTGGCGGATCCGCCCCACCAGGACCTCATCGATGCCTGCACACTCCAGGGGCGTGGGTACGTCCACCAGACGTACGCCCGGGGCGTGGGCCAGCAGTTCGCGCGCCCGGTCGGGGGTGATCGCACGGGAGAACTCCGCGTGGATGGTCAGCGTGTGCCCTGTGAAGACGGGGACACGCACGCAGGTGCCTGACACGCGCAGCCCGGGGATGTGGAGAATGCGACGCGACTCGTTGCGCAGCTTCTGCTCCTCGTCGGTCTCCTCGGACCCGTCCTCGACAATGCTGCCCGCCAGGGGCACGACGTCGAAGGCGATGGGGGCCACGTAGACCTGCGGGTCGGGGAAGGTGACGGCACGTCCGTCCAGGGCCAGGGCTGCCAGATCTTGCTCGGCGCCGGCACGCACCTGGGACTCGAGCTCGCGGACGCCCTTGAGGCCGGACCCCGACACCGCCTGGTAGGAGGACACGAAGAGGCGCTCCAGCCCGGCCTCCTCCACCAGTGGCTTGAGGGCAGGCATCGCGGCCATGGTCGTGCAGTTCGGATTGGCAATGATCCCCTTGGGGCGGTCAGTGATGTCCTCGCCGTTGACCTCGGACACGACCAGGGGCACCTCGGGATCCTTGCGCCAGGCGGAGGAGTTGTCCACGACCACCGCGCCCGCTGCGGCGAAGCGCGGGGCATACTCGTGCGAGGCGGTGGCACCTGCGGAGAAGACCGCGATGTCAATGCCCGCAAGGTCAGCGGTGGCGACGTCCTCGACGATGACCTCCCCGCCCTTCCAGCCCAGTGCACGCCCGGCAGAGCGGGCCGAGGCGAAGAAGCGCACGCGCTCGGCGGGGAAGTCGCGTTGCTCCAGCAGCGTGCGCATGACCCGTCCGACCTGACCGGTCGCTCCCACCACACCAACGGTGAACCCCCGTGCGTGTGCCTGTGCGTTCATCGTCCGCTCCCTCCGTAGACGACAGCCTCGGACTCGGTGGAGTCCAGACCGAATGCCGTGTGGACCGCCTGCACTGCACGGTCCAGGTCCTCCAGCCTCGTGACCACGGAGATGCGGATCTCCGAGGTCGAGATGAGGTCGATGTTGATCCCGGCCTCCGACAGCGCACCGAAGAGCTTGGCGGAGACACCGGGGTTGGTGCGCATGCCGGCGCCGACCAGTGAGAGCTTGCCGATGTCCGGGTTGTAGCGCAGTTCCTGGAACGCCAGCTCTCCGCGAGCGGCCTCCAGGGCATCCAGGGCCCGCTGGGCGTCGCCGGCGGGCAGGGTGAAGGTGAGGTTCGCCCTGGTCTGGTCGGCCACGGGGATGTTCTGCACGATCATGTCGATGTTGACACCGGCCTCGGCGACGATCTCGAAGATCCGCGCGGCCTTGCCAGGCTCATTGGGCACTCCCCTGACGGTGATCTTGTCCTGGGACCGGTCGTGGGCGATGCCGGAGATGAGGGGTTCCTCCACCAGTTCCTCCTGGTTGTGTGCGAGGGCGGCCTCGGGGACGAGGCCGGCGAGCTCGGGGTTGGCGGGTCTGTTGGAGATCCACGTGCCCTCCTTCTCGGAGAAGGAGGAGCGCACGTGCAGGGGCACGTCGTATCGGCGCGCGAACTCCACGGCCCGCAGGTGCAGGATCTTGGCGCCGTGCGCCGCCAGCTCCAGTGTCTCCTCCTGGCTGATGGTTCGCAGGCGATGGGCCCGGGGAACGATGCGCGGATCAGCGGAGAAGAGCCCGTCCACGTCGGTGTAGATCTCGCAGACGTCGGCGTGCAGGGCGGCGGCGAGCGCCACAGCCGTGGTGTCGGAACCGCCGCGCCCCAGGGTGGTCACGTCCTCGTCCTTGGAGATCCCCTGGAAGCCTGCCACGATAGCGACCTGCCCGTCGCGGATGGCGCGCGCGATCCGCTCAGGCACCATGCCGATGATCTGGGCGCGCCCGAAATGGGAGTCCGTGCGAATGCCCGCCTGGGCACCGGTGTAGGCCTGCGCGGGGACGCCGAGCTCATTGACGGCCATGGACAGCAGCGACATCGAGATGCGCTCCCCGGCGCTGAGGAGGATGTCCATCTCGCGGTCGGGGGCATTCGTGGTGATCTGGGAGGCGGTGTCCAGGAGGTCGTCGGTCGTGTCACCCATGGCAGAGACCACGACCACGACCTGGTGACCGGCGTTGCGGGTCTCGGCGACACGGGCCGCCACACGCTTCATGGCCTCGACATCGGCCACCGACGATCCGCCGTACTTCTGCACGATCAGTGCCACGGGTCCTCCCCCCGACCCTGCAGGGTGCGCGGGTCGCAGCCAATCCTAGGGAAACCCAGGATCTCGACACCCGATGACCGCCATGCGGGCGTCAATGACTCCGGCCCTGCACCGGGGCGAGTGCCGTCGAGTCCCTCAGTCCGAGCGCCCGACGGAGCCGTCGGTCTGGCCCGATCGCTGCCCTGCCGCCGCAGGTCGGCCGGCCCGCTCGCGGATGCCGGGGTCAACGTCGCGTGAGAACAGCACGCGTGCGGTGGCCAACGCCCACCCCCCGGAGCGCAGAACCTCCCCGACGGGTCCGGTCCTGGAGGTGGCGGGGCGCGGGGATCCGCCCTCGACCTCGGTGAGGGTCCGGGCGAGAGCACCGGTGGGGGACGAGGGCGTCGCGGGGAGGAGGGTCACGGGTGACATGGCTCCACGGTGACCCAGCGAGGCGGGTCCCGGCTGTCGCTCCGCTGTGACCGAGCTGTGCGTCAGACCTGCTGCACCCGAGGCAGGACCACGCGGAAGGTGGTGCCCGCCTCCGAGGTGTCCATCTCCACCCGGCCTCCCAGCGAGGAGGCGATGGAGGAGACGATCGAGAGGCCCAGTCCGGAGCTCCCGGTCCCCTTGCTCCCCGAGGCACTGCGCGTGCGCGAGGTGTCCCCCCGCACGAACCGGTCGAAGATCGTCGTCTGCAGCTGCTCGGGGATGCCCGGCCCGTCGTCGGCGACACTGAGGCAGACCTCTCCGGGCGAGGAGGCGTGGACGCCCACGACCACCCGGGTTCCGCCAGGGGTGTGGACCCGGGCATTGCTGAGCAGGTTCGCCAACACCTGGCGCAGGGCGAACTCGTCGCCCCTGACCATGCAGTTGGCGGGCACTTCGTCGATGTCGAGGGACCACAGGTGGTCAGGTCCCGCGGCGTGGGCGTCCGACACCGCATCGACCACCAGCGGGACCGGATCCACGGGCACGGGCTGCAACTCACGACCTGCGTCCAGGCGCGCCAGGAGGAGCATGTCCTCCACCAGCGCTGACATCCGTCGCGTTTCCGACCCGATACGCGACAGGGCCAGTTCGGGCTCGACGGAGTCGCGTTGGAGCAACTGGGCGTAGCCCTGGATCGAGGCGAGCGGGGTGCGCAGCTCGTGGGAGGCATCTGCGACGAACTGCCGCAGACGGTTCTCGGACCGCGTGCGCTCCCGGAGAGCGGACTCCACATTGTCGATCATCGTGTTGAGTGCCTGGGCGACGTCACCGACCTCGGTACCCGCCTCCATCGCCTCGGGGGCCACGCGTTCGAACGGCTCCAGGCGCGCGCTGTTGAGATCCAGCGCACCGATGCGACGTGCCGTTGCCGCCACCCTCCCCAGAGGGGCGAGTTCACGGTTGAGCCAACGCCGTCCGGTCAGGGCCACCGCACCTGCGATGACCAGGGCGAGGAGACTCCCCACCCACATGAGGGTCCCGATCGTCGTATCCGTGCGACTCAAGGACTGCCCGATCACCAATCGTGCATCGCCGGTGGACACCGTGGCCGCCACCACCCGGAACCTCCCGGCATCGGGCAGGGAAACCGTGTGCGCGCTCCCGTCGGTTGCCACCGCGCGCAGGACCTCCTTCTCGCCCTCGTCCAGGGGGATGACGGTGAAGTCCCTGACCACACCGGCGGTGGTCTCACCCGCGACCTCAATCAGCTGGAGGGACCCCTCATCCGAGCCGGGACCGTCCAGGCCGGGCGGGACGCCGGGGGTCGTCTGCGGGGTGGGAGGACGTACGGTGCTCCCCGACTGTGCACCCGACGCGTCCCCACTGCCGGCACGCCGCTGGGTCTGCATGGTGATGTGACGGAGTCGGTCCTGCAGATCGGCATCGGTCTGGGAGAGCATCCACTGCCTCATGAGCAGGCCCGAGGCCGCCACCATGAGCACCAGCGCAACGGTGACGACCAGTGCCACGAAGAGGCTGACCCGCCACGACAGGGAGCGTCGGCGCCTCGGTGGGACCAGCGGGGCCGACGAGGTCGCGGCGATGGCCGCGTGGGAGCGGGCCCTGCTGCTCACCGCATGTCCTCCCCGGGACGCAGCATGTAGCCGGCGCCACGCACCGTGTGAATCATGGGGGTGCGTCCCACCTCGATCTTCTTGCGCAGGTAGGAGATGTAGAGCTCCACGACATTGGCCTGTCCGCCGAAGTCGTAGGACCAGACCCGGTCCAGGATCTGGGACTTGGACAGAACCACGTTCGGGTTCTCCATGAGGTAGCGCAGCACCTCGAACTCGGTGTTGGTCAGGGGGATCAACTCTCCCTGCCGGGTCACATCGTGGGAGTCCTCGTCGAGTTCCAGGTCCCCGACACTGAGCACGTGGGAGACGGTGCGCGCACTCATCCCGGACCTGCGCAGCAGGGAGTCCAGACGGGCGATGACCTCATCCAGGTCGAAGGGTTTGGTCACGTAGTCATCCGCCCCCGCCCGCAGCCCTGCGACCCTGTCGGCAACGGCGTCACGGGCGGTGAGGAAGAGAACCGGCAGACGTGGATCGGTCTTGCGCAGACGTGCGAGGGTCTCCATCCCGTCCAGGCCCGGCATCTGGATGTCCAGCACGACGACGTCGGGGTCGAAGTCCCTGGCCACGTCCAGAGCACGCCACCCATCGGCTGCGGCGCGCACCTCCCACCCGTGGTGACGCAGGGCAGCGGCGAGGAGCTCGGCGAGGACCTCCTCGTCGTCGACGACCAGGACATGGGCGGGTGCGCCGTCTTCACGGACGAAGGTGGAATCGGTGTCGGTCACCTCGCCATTGTCCCATCGGCCCCGCAGCGTGGGGCTGTGCGGGATCTGTGAAAACCGGGCACGGCGCGACGCTGCGGTCAGACCCGGTCACCCCGTCGGTGCCTCCGAGGGGACCGGCGCAGTCTCCCCCACAGGTCGCCACTTCGTCTGACCCGCACAGGCGGGGCGTCAGACCATGGAACGGCGGCCCTCCATGGCGCGCCCCAGGGTCACGGAGTCGGCATACTCCAGGTCCCCGCCCACGGGCAGCCCCATGGCCAGACGAGAGGTGTCCACCCCGATGGCGCGCAGGGTGCGGGCCAGGTAGGAGGCGGTTGCATCCCCCTCGATATTGGGGTTGGTGGCGATGATGACCTCGGTGACCTGCCCGTCGCCCAGACGGGTGAGCAACTGCCGGATGCGCAGGTCCTCGGGTCCGATGCCGTGCATGGGGTCGATCGCCCCGCCCAGCACGTGGTAGCGGCCGCGGAAGACGCGCGCGGCCTCCACGGACTGGATGTCCTTGGCATCCTGGACGACACAGATCAGGGACGGGTCACGCGTCGCATCACGACAGATGGAGCAGATGTCGGACTCGGTGAGGTTTCCACACACCTCGCAGAAGTGCACGCGTGTGCGCACCGCCTGGATGGCCTCGACCAGGCGCGTGACGTCCTCGGGTTCAGATGCCTGCAGGTGCAGCGCCAGACGCTGGGCTGACTTCGGTCCGACGCCCGGCAGCGCGCCCAACTCGTCGATGAGGTTCTGGAGGGAACCTTCGAACACTCCTACCACCCCTTCCCGTCGTCGGGGATCTCCTCGATGACGGTGCCACCGAGGATGTCCAGGACAGCCGGCAGACCGGCGTTGGTGGCGGACTCCATGTCCGCGTCATCGACGCTGGCGGTGTCGTCCAGGGAGGCGGAGACCGCGGGGGAGGGTGCGGGCTCCGGGCGCCCGTTCGGTGCGGCTGGTGCACCGGAGGTGTCCGCACCCCGCGCCCCCCGCCCACGGGCTCCGTCCTGCGCCGCATCGGCCCGGCGCGGCATCGTCCCGCCCTCGGCCTGCCACCTGCGCGACGAGGGCGACCCGCCACGGTCCTGCCCACCGTGGGCCATCGGGTCCGGCCCCGCCATCTCCTCATCCTCGAAGGTCGGTTCGGTGATACCGCCGGGGATGGCGGTGACGGCCTCCGACCACCCGGAGGTGGGCCCTGCCTCCTCCGGGCCGGGTTCCGGGTCGAGGTCGGCGGGATGGTCGAGGTCGACGGGGTGGTCATCCTCGAAGGCGGGGACCTGCGGGGAGGTGCCGACCACCTGGTCGGCAGCCGCCTCCCCAGCGGGTGCGGGTGTGCCGACATCTTCGGAGGGCATCGATGCGGATGTCGGAGCCAGTGAGTGAGCCCCGCTGCGGGTCTGCGCGGGAACGGACGCAGGCGTGGTGCGGGTCGGCAGGGTGGCGGTGGCAGCCGACTTCGGGGTGGGCGCGGGGGCACCCTGGGACCCGTGGATGTCCGGAGTGGAATCAGACGGCGTACCGGATCGTCCACCCGGTTGCGCACCCGACTGTCCGCCGCCTGGTGTGGCCACGGGTCCCCATCCGTCGGAAGGAGCAGCGGCGGTGCGCCGGTCGCCCTGCCCCTGCGGGGCGCGCGGCACCGCGGGGTCGGGGGTGGAGCGGTCCACCGGTGGGCGGTGCACCCACTCCTGCGGATCCGCACGTCGGGTGTCAACGGGTGGGGGCGTATCGGCGCCACCGGGCACGGCTGCCCCGGTGGACTCCGACATCGCAGATGCTGCCGGTGCCCCCGGTGTCGTGACACTGGGACCGCCGCTGGCCTGGCCCACCTCGGCACGGACCTGGAGGTTCAGACCCAGGGCCTCGTGGATCGCCGCCTCGACATCCACCCCCCGGTTGCCGTGGGTGAATGCCCCGAGGAGGCCTTCCGTGGGGAAGACCAGGATGGCGACGCTTCCATCCACGCCTCCGAGCTGGGCGTTGTTCTGCACCAGGGACCACGTCGCCCGGCTGATGGAGGAGAGCCTCTCCACGACCTCCGTCCAGCGCTGGCGCAGCATGTCGGCATCGCGCCCGCCGCCCTGGGTCGCCACCGCCTCAGGATTCGGTGCCCCGCTCGCGGGGGCAGCCGGTGCAGTGGTGTCGGCCCCATCCAGGTGGGTCCCGGGTTCGACACCGGCATGTGCGGAGTCGTGGGAGTGGTCCGCCCCGCGCGGGCCGGCCCCGCTCCCGGTGGCCGTGGTGGTGGTGGTGGGACCATCCGAACGCTTGTCCGCGGGTGTCTGCTGACGGGTGCCAACGGAGTCGGTGTGCGTGAGCGATGCCGGGGCACCGAGTGTCTGCGGGGTTGTTCTCTGCGGGGCAGTTGCCTGCGGGGTGACGATCTGCGGGGCGCCGCCTGCTCCGATGGGAGCGACCTGTTCCGCCCACCCCTGGGAGGAGTGGCCCTGCGTGGCCTCTTCCGGGCGCCGGGGGCCTTCGGGCTCCGGCGCCTGTGCACCTGTGCCCTGTGGGACAGAGGTGTGGCGCTCCTGTGGGAGGGCGCGGCCGGACTCCTGCGCGACCCGCCCACCGCGGTCCACCGGTTCCGCGGTGACGTGGTCGTGCGCGAGACGCTCCCGACTCTCCTGCTCTCCGAACTGGGGGGGCCGGTCGGGGCGGGCGCCCCCCGCCGCTGGCCCGCCCTGGCCGGGGGTCGAGGCGTTGCGTCGTTTGAAGTCGGCCTTCGCCTGGGCGGCACCGTAGCCACCGGCACCCTCCCCACTCCCGCGCTGTGCAGACTGCTCATGGGGAGCACCACCACCGGCCATGCCGACCGTTCCGGGAACTGCGCCCCCACCGACGGCCGCCTCGGGCACCGGTGGAACCAGGATGCGTCCCAGCAGGAGCTCCAACTGCAGGCGCGGCGACGTTGCCCCGGTCATGGCGCGCAGTGCGGAGTCGGTGAGGTCTGCTGCCCGCGAGAGGTGGCGAGGTCCCCAGTTCCGCGCCTGGACCTGCATGCGTTCCATCTGGTCGGCCGGCGTCCCGGAGAGGACGTCCGCAGCGCCGTCACCGGCCACAGAGATGATCAGCAGGTCGCGCAGGCGCTGGAGCAGGTCCTCCACGAAACGGCGGGGGTCGTGCCCGGACTCCACCATGCGCTCCACCACGCGGTAGACCCCGGCGCCATCTCCCCCGGCCAGGGCATCGACCGTCTGGTCCAGGAGTGCGGAGTCGGTGTATCCCAGCAGCGCCACGGCCCGGTGGTAGTCCAGCGTGCCGTCGGGAGATCCGGCCATCAGCTGGTCCAGGACGGACAGCGAGTCACGCACCGAGCCACCACCGGCACGTACGACCAGGCCCAGGACACCGTCACCGACCGCGATCGACTCCTCGTCACAGAGCTTGTGGAGATAGGGCTCCAGGACATCGGGAGGGACCAGGCGGAAGGGGTAGTGGTGGGTGCGGGAGCGGATCGTCCCGATGACACGCTCGGGTTCTGTCGTGGCGAAGACGAACTTCACGTGCTCGGGTGGTTCCTCCACCAACTTGAGCAGGGCGTTGAAGCCCTGGGTGGTGACCATATGGGCCTCATCGATGATGAAGACCTTGTAGCGATCCCTCACCGGGGCGAAGGTTGCGCGCTCTCGCAGGTCGCGTGCGTCGTCGACACCACCGTGGGACGCGGCGTCGATCTCGACGACGTCGAGGGAACCGGGACCTCCGGTCGCCAGTTCGCGGCAGGAATCACAGTGCCCGCAGGGGGTGTCTGTGGGGCCCTCCGCACAGTTCAGGCACCGGGCCAGGATGCGTGCCGACGTCGTCTTCCCGCATCCGCGCGGACCTGAGAACAGGTAGGCATGGGTGACGCGGTTGGCCCGAAGCGCTGCGCGCAGGGGTTCGGTCACGTGGTCCTGACCGATCACCTCGTCGAAGGTGTCGGGGCGGTACCTGCGGTAGAGAGCTGTCGTCACACTCGAACCTTACGGGCCCCCGTGGGCATTTGCACCGTTCGGGCGAGCCGTCCACAGGCAGCGGAATTGAGGATCCTCCGCGCACCCGGCAGAGCGACCTTATCCTTGCTGCCTTCCGGCCCTGGGGAGGTTCGGACGATACCGTCACGCGGAGGATCGGGAACCATCCTACACGGCCGCAGGACCCCTCTCAGCCTGAAACCCGGGCCACCAGTTTCGCGGGCAGCAGCACGGGTTCCTCCACGCCACCCCCGTCCAGGCGTTCGCGCAGCATGCGGGTCGCCTCCCACCCCATCCGCTCCGCGGGATTGGTCACAGACGTCAGCGGCGGATCCGACAGGGCCCCGGCCTCCAGGTCATCGAAGGACACGACACGCACATGGTCGGGCACCCGGATCCCCTCCC
>JAKECL010000427.1 GCA_030460725.1 Propionibacterium sp. | reverse complement strand
CTCCCCCGACACCGCCCCGGGGACGGGTACCGATGTCCACCTCATTGAGGGCGACCTGCCCGAGGACCCGGACTACCCCAGCGACCCGCACCTCCCCACACCACCTGCGCAGGGGGAGGAACGCCTGTGAACTCCCAGATCAGGAAGCTCTTCGTCGTGGTGCTCGTGATGTTCGCGGCCCTCGCACTGGCCGCCACCAACATCCAGTTCCTCCAGGCACCCACGCTCAACGCCGACGGCCGCAACTCCCGGACGATCCTGCACGCGGCGGAACTGGACCGCGGTCCCATCATCGTCGCGGGAGAGGCCATCGCCTCCTCCCAGAAGGTGGAGGGCTCCACCCGCTACCAGCGCAGCTATTCCCAGGGCCCCCTCTATGCGTCGGTCACCGGGTACTTCTCCTCGGTCTTCTCCGACTCCTCGGGCATGGAGCGGGCCGCGGAGCAGGTCCTGGAAGGGGACTCCCCCGCACTGCTGGGTCAGCGCATGCGCAACCTCTTCACCGGTTCCTCCCGCCAGGGCGGCGGCGTGGTGCTCACACTCTCCCCCGCCATCCAGCAGGCGGCATCCGACCAACTCCAGGGACGCCGCGGAGCCGTGGTGGCCCTGGATGCGAAGACCGGCGCGGTCCTCGCCCTGTACTCCTCCCCCAGCTTCGATCCGAACACCCTGGCGGCCTTCGACGCCGCCACCACCAACACCGCCTTCACCGAGCTCAGCAAGGACGCCTCCCGTCCCCTGGTCAACCGCGCCATCGCCGGCGACCGCTACGCACCGGGCTCCACCTTCAAGATCCTCACCACGATCGCCCTGCTGGAGAAGGGGGCGGTCACACCCGACACACCCATGGACTCCCCCGTCACCACGACCCTGCCGGGCACCGCCACCGAGATCTCGAACATCGAGTCCGTGGAGTGCGGGAACGGACAGCCGAGCCTGGCGGAGGCCTTCGCGCGGTCCTGCAACACCACATTCGTCCTGGCCTCCCAGCAACTCAGCCACCAGGACCTGGCCGATGTCACCGCACGGTTCGGCTTCGGTGACGAGCTGGAGATCCCCCTCCAGGTGACCCCCTCGGTGTTCCCCGACCAGACGGACCCCGGCCAGCTGGCCATGTCCGCCATCGGGCAGTACTCCGTCCAGGTCACGCCCATGCAGATGGCGATGGTCGCCCAGGCGATCGCCAATGGTGGCGCCCTCATGCGGCCCTACCTGGTCCAGGACATCGTCGATGCGGACCTCCAGGTGCGTTCCTCCACGGAACCTGCGCAGCTGGGTACCCCGATCTCCTCCGACATCGCCTCGCAGATGACCTCCCTCATGGAGGGTGTCGTCTCCCAGCCCTACGGGTCAGGGACCTCCATGGCGATCGACGGCGTGTCCGTGGCAGCCAAGACAGGAACGGCCGAGGTCGGCGACGGGTCGGGTCGGTCCAACGCCTGGGCGGTCGGTTTCGCCCCCGCCTCGGATCCCCAGATCGCCTTCGCCGTCATCGTCGAGGGTGACGACACCCTGCCCGTTCCCCACGGCGGGACAGTCGCCGGCCCCGTCGCCCGAGCCCTGGTGGAAGCAGGTCTGAAATGACTCCTCCTCCCTCCGACAGGCACATGGCGGGCCACCTCCTGGGTGGGCGCTACACCCTGTTGACCCCCATCGCCCAGGGTGGCATGGGTGAAGTGTGGAAGGCCCGTGACTCCGAGACCGGTCGCATGGTCGCAGCGAAGGTCCTGCGACCCGAGCTCTCGGGCCAGGAGCTCTCCCTGTCCCGGCTGCGCATCGAGGCACGCAATGCCATGCGCGTCCAGCACCCGAACATCGCCTCCGTCCTGGACTCCGGCGAGGAGGACGGGCGTGGGTGGATCGTCATGGAGCTCGTCGACGGCCGGCCGCTCACCGACTTCCTGCGTGGAGGCACACGCATTGCGGTGGAGGATCTGCTCCCCGTCGTCATGCAGGTGGCCCTGGCCCTGGACGCCGCGGCCGCAGCAGGGGTGGTCCACCGTGACATCAAGCCCGCGAACATCCTCATCCGTCCCGACGGCGTCGTGAAGCTCACCGACTTCGGGATCTCACGCACCGTCGACCAGCCCGAGCTCACAGCCGCAGGCATGGTGATGGGCACCGCCCAGTACCTCCCTCCCGAGCAGGCCATGGGGGACACGGCGACCTCCTCGGGCGACCTCTATGCCCTGGGTGTCATTGCCTACGAGGCCGCCGTGGGCAGCCGTCCCTTCACAGGTGCCACGCAGGTGGACATCGCCTTCGCCCATGTCAACGACCCCGTGCCCGCC
>JAKECL010000426.1 GCA_030460725.1 Propionibacterium sp. | reverse complement strand
GGCTCCCGACTGCCGACTCGCGGCTCTCGACTGTCGACTCCCAACTGCCGCCTCCCGGCTCCCAGGTGACTGTCAGGCGGACCAGTCTCCGACCGACGTCAGAGCACACGGACGACCGCCCCGTGGCTTCCCTCACCTCACGTCCTCCCCTTCCAGCACCCCCTCGACCGGGCGGCCCCCGCATGTTGCCGACTACGCTGTTCGCGTGGCCGACCCCAGCACCTACCGCCCCCGCACCGGGGACATCCCCACCAGTCCCGGTGTCTACCGCTTCCGGGATGCGGAGGGACGGGTCATCTACGTCGGCAAGGCGAAGAACCTCCGCAACCGCCTGACCAACTACTTCCAGGACCCCGCGCACCTGCACCCGCGCACCCAGCAGATGGTGGGTACCGCGGCCAGCGTCCAGTGGACCGTCGTCTCCACCGAGGTCGAGGCCCTCACCCTGGAGTTCACCTGGATCAAGGAGTTCGATCCGCGGTTCAACGTCATGTACCGCGATGACAAGTCCTACCCCTACCTGGCCGTGACCATGGGCGAGAAGGTGCCACGGGTCCAGATCACCCGCGAGGCACGCCGCCCCGGCGCGCGCTACTTCGGTCCCTACACGCAGGTGTGGGCCATCCGGGAGACCATCGACCTGCTCCTGCGCGTCTTCCCCGTGCGCTCCTGCTCCGCGGGCGTCTACCGCCGCGCCCACGCGCAGGGCCGTCCCTGCCTGCTCGGCTACATCGACAAGTGCTCCGCCCCCTGCGTGGGACGCATCTCCGAGGCCGACCACCGCACGCTCGCCGAAGACCTGTGCGAGTTCATGGAGGGCCGCACCGGGCCGTTCATCCGCGACGTCGAATCCCGCATGAAGCAGGCCTCCGCAGCCCTGGAGTTCGAGACCGCCGCGCGACTGCGCGATGACCTCCAGGCACTGCGCAAGGTTCTCGAGCGCAACGCCGTGGTGCTGGACGACGGCACGGACGCCGATGTCTTCGCCCTGGTCGCCGACGAGCTCGACGCCGCGGTCCATGTCTTCCATGTGCGGGGCGGGCGCATCCGCGGCACCCGCGGGTGGGTGGTGGACCGCGCTGACGACACTCCCCCCGCCGGACTCATGGAACGCCTCCTCGAACAGGTCTACGGCGATGTCGAGCCTGCCCTCAAACCCCTGCGCGGACGCCCCACGGGGCGCGCGGATGCGACCTCGGTCGATGACGTGGCCCACACCCCGACGCGGGCGATCCCCCGCGAGGTCCTCGTCTCGGACCTGCCGGAGGACGCGGAGACACTCCAGGAGTGGCTCTCCGGTCTGCGCGGCGCCCGCGTCCACCTGCACGTGCCCCAGCGCGGCGCGAAGGCGCGCCTGATGGACACGGTCCGCGACAACGCCGCCCAGGCACTCCAGCTGCACCGCACCCGCCGCGCCGGAGACCTCACGCAGCGCTCACGCGCGCTGGAAGAGCTCGCTGCCGACCTCGACCTGCCCGCTGCCCCGCTGCGCATCGAGTGCTACGACATCTCCCACACCCAGGGGCAGGACCAGGTCGCCTCCATGGTCGTGTTCGAGGACGGCATGCCCCGCAAGGACGCCTACCGGACTTTCAACATCCGCGGCCCCGAGGGCACAGGCGTCCCCGACGACACGGCCGCGATGGATGAGGTCCTCCACCGCAGGTTCTCCCGTCTCCTCGCGGAGGAGGCGGGGATCGAAGGTGAGGACGAGGAGGGTGTGGCCTTCGCCTCAGGACCGGTCGATGCCAGCTCCGGGCGCCCCCGGAGATTCTCCTACCGCCCCGACCTGGTGGTCGTGGACGGCGGTCTGCCCCAGGTCAATGCCGCGCGCGCAGCGCTGGACGCCATGGGTGTGGATCTGCCGGTGGTGGGTCTGGCCAAGCGCCTGGAGGAGGTGTGGGTGCCGGGGGAGGAGTTCCCCCTGATCCTCCCGCGCACCTCCGCCGCGCTCTACCTGCTTCAGCACCTGCGCGACGAGTCTCACCGCTTCGCCATCACCAAGCACCGTCGCCGCCGCGCCAAGGGCCAGACGCGCTCCGTCCTGGACGATGTCCCGGGCCTCGGCCCCGCACGTCAGGCTGCGTTGCTGCGCCGCTTCGGGTCCGTCAAACGACTGCGTGCCGCGACGGTCGAGGAGGTGGCAGAAGTCCCCGGCATCGGTCCGGTCCTGGCCACGACGGTCCTGCAGGCACTGAGCCCGACGACGCAGGCACGTCCGCGGCCCGCCTCCGCTCCCGTCGGCAGCCCACTCCAGTGCGACACCGACGAGGACCCCATCGACGAGGGCGACCCGGTGCCCTCCGT
>JAKECL010000425.1 GCA_030460725.1 Propionibacterium sp. | reverse complement strand
TCACTCGGTCGGGGTCGTTCACTCGGTCGGGTCCACGGCGTCCATGATCGAGACCGGGGTGGGCACGTTCCCGGAGTTCTGCAGGGAGACGGTCTCCAGGACGGGTCGCAGGTCCATCCACCACTGGTCACGGGGGCGGCGGTTGACCTTGTCCAGGTCGTCCTCCATGCGGTCGACAGGCCGGGCGGCGGTGGTGTTGGAGGTCGTGCCGATGTAGACGGCGTCATCGGTGCCCGCCCGGAACTGGTCGGCGAGGACCTCCAGGGCCGAGTGCACCAGGCGCGTGGCCAGGAGGCGGTCGAAGGGTGAGGGCGCCCCTCCCTGCTGCAGGTGCCCCAGCACGGCGCTGCGCACGTCGAAGAGCCCCTGCCCCTCCGCCTCGAAGGCGGTGGCCAGGAAGTCCCTGTCGTAGTAGGGGGAGGCCTCCTCGTTGATGAGGACCAGGAACAGGCGTCTGCCCGCCTCGAATGAGGCGCGCAGACGCCGCGCGTCCTGGTCCACCTTGGTCAGGGTGTAGGGCTCCTCGTTGAGGTAGGCGTACTCCGCGCCCGAGGCGATGCCCGACATGAGGGTGAGATAGCCGCATCTGCGACCCATCACCTCCGCGACGAAGCAGCGTTTGGAGGCCGCAGCCGACTCCTTGATGCGGTCCAGTGCCCACACCGCGTTGTTCAGGGCGGTGTCGGCACCGATGGAGAGTTCGGAGCCGGGGAGGTTGTTGTCGATGGAGGCGGGGACCAGGACCGTGGGGATGCGGAAGGCCGGGTAGCGATCACGTTCCCGGAACATGTCGTACACCGCGAGGTAGGCATTGAGCCCACCGATGACGAGGAGCGCATCGATGGAGTTGCGCTCGATGGCGCGCCCGATCGCGTAGTACTGCTCGACAGTGGGGACGGGACGGCGTGTACCGAGCTCCGCGCCTCCGTGGAACGCCCAGCCCTCGACATCCGCCCAGGACAGCGACGAGACCTTGTCCTCGATGAGACCCGACCAAGACCCCTCCACCCCGAGCATCGTCCATCCCCGGGCGATGCCCAGGCGCACGGCGGTGCGGGCGGCGGTGTTCATGCCCGGAGCGAGGCCGCCGGCGTGCAGGATGGCCACACGCGGTGGTGTCGCCGCCGGGTCTCCCGCATCCTCCGTCGCCGGCGCCAGCTGCTGTGGCGGGGCGGAGAGGATCTCGTTGATGGAGACCATCTGGGTGAAGCTCGATCCGCGCGCAGCCTGTGCGCTGGCGAAGTCACCCGAGGAGATGAAGCTCTTCACCGCCCGCGTGTCGTGGACGGCCTTCATCAGAGGGATCCGAGTCACCCGGTTGTGGCGCACCCCCAGGATGGACGGCTCGTCATCGGGGGCGGCGGCGAGGATCTCCTGGACGGCTGCGTAGCCGAGCAGCGTCGACATCCACCGGTCGTAGGCGGAGGGGGAACCTCCGCGCTGGACATGCCCGAGGATCGTGATACGCGGGTCCTCCCCTGTGCGTCCCTTGATGGCGTCCGCGATCTGTTGGGAGTCGAGGTGGTTGCCCTCACGGTCCGCCGCACCCTCGGCGACGATGACGATGGAGTCCCGGCGCCCCGCTGCTCGCCCCAGCCGCAGCTTCTCGCAGAGGTCGTCCTCCCATCCGGGACCCGCGGGGTTCTCCGGGGTGAAGACGTAGTCGGCGCCCCCCGCGACAGCGCCCATGAGGGGAAGGTAGCCGCAGTGGCGCCCCATGACCTCGATGATGAAGGTGCGTTGGTGGGAGGCGGCCGTCGAGGAGATCTGGTCCATCGCGTCCACGATGCGGTGCAGCGCGGTGTCGGCGCCGATTGTCATGTCCGTGCCGACCAGGTCGTTGTCGATGGATCCCACCAGGCCCACGACGAGCAGTGCGGGATGGGCATCGGCCACGTCCTGGGTGATGGCGCCCTCGGCGACGAGTTCGCGCAGGTGCTGGTCCCATTCACCGCGGAACTCCTCGGTGCCCGAGAGGGATCCGTCCCCACCGATGACCACCAGACGGTCGATGCCGTGCTCCAGGAGGTGGGTGGCTGCGGCATGTCGACCGGCGTACTCGCGGAACTCCGGACAGCGCGCCGTCCCGATGACGGTCCCGCCCTCGGCCAGGATGCCCGAGGTGTCCGACCACGTCATCTCCCGCACGGCGTCCCCGCCCGACACTGCCCCCGCCCATCCCTCCAGGATGGCGAAGGGCCGCGCCCCGTGGACCAGTGCGGTGCGCCCGACGGCGCGGCCGGCCGGGGTGCAGCCCTGGGGAGCGCCCCCGGAGGGGAGGCCACCCCAGCGCCCCCCTCCCCCCTC
>JAKECL010000424.1 GCA_030460725.1 Propionibacterium sp. | reverse complement strand
GCGCATCGTCATTTCAGGGCGGGGGTGGAGTTGCGCAGCTCTGACTAGGGGAAACGCAGTTATCCACAGATAAACGGGCTTGGAGTGAGGTACCTCACTCCAAGCCCGGGGGTAGATCTGCGCAGGGATTCAGTGGCGGGAACGGCGAGGCAGAACGGAGGGCCGACCCTTGGCCAGGATGAGCCCGTCCGGGGTGACCGTGAGCCCGGCGTCCGGCCAGACGTCCATGACTTCGGCGACCGCTTTCTTGAAGTCCTTACGGAAATCACGCTTGGCCTGGGAGGTGTTCTGCACATCGGCGCCGAACTGAGACTGGATCGCGTCCCAGTCGAGGTGCAGGTCAGCCTTGAGCCGGTACCGCCGAGCGGTCGACCACATGTAAATATCCATGGCGCGAGGCCTGGAGAGGCCCCTGAGCATGTCCAGATCAATCGGAACCGGATGGGCGATGATCTCCTCATAGAAGTCGGGTGTGAGTTGGATCCAGGATTCTTCGAGCGGCTCCTGGTGGGCGTTTGCACCCCACCAGAGCTCCCAGCGTTGAACGATCATCATGTTGGCACCGGCATCGCGGTCAGCGCGGCCCAAGTGCTCCACGGTCACCGTCGAGGTACTGAGCCGACGGAGCTGCTCTCGCAAGATCCGGAGGTTGCCGGTCTGCTTGCCGCCGGTACCGCGCGTGGCGATCCCCATGCGGGACAGGAAGTCATTGATAGACCGGCCCAAAGGGATCCGCCGAGCCTCGTCGGGAGGGAGGTTCTGGCGCTGGACAGCCTGTGTGACCAGGTAGGCCATGACCAGCCGCGGGTACTTGCCGTAGGGAATCCCGTTGGGTGAGGTCACCGTCATGCGCCACGGGCCCGCCTGCATCGACCGAGTGATGCTGTCCTGACGCTTGTAGGGGTACAGGCCCTGGATCAGGATGCGGGTTGTGAACCCGACGTCGGCGTCGCAGTCATCACCGCTGCTGCTCGCTGCTGGTGTTTTAGATAAGCTCATAGGTAGGACTCCTCACAAGGTTTGCGCTTGTGTCAGTCTCAGAGGCCGGCCCGGCGTTCCTATCGCCGGCCGGTCTCGCCGCATCAGCGGCAGACCGACAGGCCCTCGCCGATGGCAGGGGCCGCATTCAGTTATTCCTGTCAGCCACGCTACAGGTCCCGCTGGCGTCCGGCAGGAACCGGGCCACATCACAGAACCAGACGGGGTGGCCGAGGACTCTCGGTCACTGCGTTTGGCACACTGACGGCTCTAATAGTACCGTTGCCAGTCATGGTACGGTTGCTGCTAACGGAATCCAAGTAGTGGCAAGTGGCGTCGAAGTCCCGTGAGAGTGCGGGTCCGCAGACACCACACGTCAGGAGGCACTCATGACAGCACTCGTCCTGGCCGTCTGTAACCAGAAGGGCGGCGTCGGCAAGACGACGACCACTTTCCATCTGGCCAGGGCCGCCATCACCGACGGTCTGCGCGTCCTCGTCGTCGACGCCGACCCCCAGGGCGACCTCACCAGCGTCACCGTCGGTGAGGACAGCCTCATCGAGGGCCAGGTCGGACTGGCCGACGTGCTGTCCGACCGCTCCGACGAACACATCCGCGACGTCATCGTGCCCGGCATCTGGCCCGGCCTCGACGTCGTGCCCACCACCGGAGACGCCCTCGAAGGCGTCAACAACGAACTCGTGATCGCCGGCGCCGGCCGCGAGCAACGACTCCACACCGCACTGGCCGACGTGATCGACGACTACGACGTCGTGCTCATCGACTGCCCGCCCGCCCTCAACCCGCTCACTATCAACGCCCTGACCGCCGCCCGAGGAGCCGTGGTCGTCACCGAATCCAGGCTCTTCGCCACCAACGGCCTGTCCCGCCTGCTGCATACCATCGACACCGTCCAGACCAGCTACAACCAGGACCTCGCGATCGCCGGGATCCTCATCAACGAACACAAACAGCGAACCATCAGCGGCAGAACCTGGAAGAAGGAGGTCGACGCCGTCATGGCCGATCGCCAGCTGCCCATCCTCGACCCCCCGATCCCCGACCGCGTGGCCATCACCGACGCCGAGGAGGCATCGTGCGGACTCGACGAATGGGCCGGCCGCGACGGCCAGGACCTCGCCGACCTCTACACCGCCCACCTGCACACCATCCAGGGAGGACTCTCATGAGCACCAAACGACCGGCCCCCCGCCAGTCCAAGCTCACCGGTAACGGCTTCACCAAAGTGGACGCCCCGGCCCCCGCCGAGCCGGCGGACCCCCCCCCCCAGGGCCACGCCCCCGCCACCCCCCCCCGGGAGCCCGCCCCGCAGCGGCGCGAC
>JAKECL010000423.1 GCA_030460725.1 Propionibacterium sp. | reverse complement strand
CCCCAAGCCTCCTGACCGCCCCCTCCCGCGAAGTCCGTCCCCGTTCCCAGCGAAGTCCGTCCTCGTTTCTGCCGAGGTCCGTTCTGCTCACTGCGGTGGTCCACTCGCCCGGTCGTCTGCTCCTCCGCGCGCCGCGACCGGCCTCCAGCGCGGGGGCGTCGCCCTCGTCGACGAGGAGAACACCCCTGGGACGAGGGCGGCCATGCGCGGTGCATGTCGCGGGTGCCCGACACAGCCCGATACGCTGAGGTCCATGACCCCACGGACCCGTCGCCGCACCCTGACCGGAGCACTTGTCGCCACCCTGGTCCTCACAGGTTGTGCGACGGGGGCCCAGCAGTCCGGGCAGTCCGGCGCGGCCGAGTCCGGCTCGACCCAGTCGGGTGGCCAGATCGACGGAACGGTCCAGGGCTTCTACTCCCAGCAGGTCTCCTGGAAGACCTGCACCGAGGAACAGGTGACGACGGACAACACCGCGAACCCGCCCAAGGACCTCACGCCCTACCAGTGCGCCACCCTCGTGGCACCCCTCGACTGGGACGACCCTGCAGGAGAGACCGTCGAGCTGTCCATTGCCCGCCACCTCGCCAGCGGCACCTCGCAGGGGGCGCTCTTCTACAATCTCGGGGGCCCGGGCGGGGCGGCCGTGAACTCCTTGGCTCTCATGGTGACCGACTCCTTCGGGGAGGACCTGGTCAAGGACTTCGACCTCGTGGCTCTGGACCCGCGAGGGGTGGGGGCCTCCACCCCGGTCGTGTGCATGACGGACGAGGAACGTGACCGGTACAACGAGGACGATTCCAGCGCGTCCGAAGGGGACCAGACCCCGGACCAGATCATCGCCCAGGCTGAGAAGATCATGGGCAGCATCGGACAGGGATGCCTGGACCACTCCGGCGACCTCGCTCGCCACATCGACACCGTCTCGGCTGCGAAGGACTTCGACATGGCGCGGGCCGCGCTGGGTCAGGAGACGATGAACTATCTCGGCTACTCCTACGGCACGTTCCTGGGGGCGACCTATGCCGGCCTCTTCCCTGACAAGGTCGGCCGCTTCGTCCTGGACGGAGCGCTGGACCCTTCTCTGAACGTCAACCAGGTCTCCGACCTGCAGATGCGGGGCTTCGAGGACTCGCTGGCGCATTGGATCGAGGACTGCCAGGCGGGAAGCGCCTGCCCGCTCAGTGGAGGAGTCGAGGGAGGCCAGCAGAAGGTCTCCGCCTTCCTGGACCGTCTGGCCCAGTCCCCGCTCCAGACCTCCGACCCGCAACGGCCCCTCACCCAGTCCCTGGCCCGGACCGCGATCCTCGGGATCCTCTACAACACCGCGAACTACTCCACGCTCACCCAGGCGATGCAGCAGGCCATGGGCTCCAATGACGGATCGATGCTCCTTTTCCTGGCGGACTACTTCAACGACCGCAACCAGGACGGCACCTATGCCTCCAACGGGACCGACGCGCTCCTGGCCATCAACTCCCTGGATTACGAACCCGCCGGAACGCCTGAGCAGTGGCAGGCGGATGCGGAGAAGCTGCAGCAGGAGCTTCCCGTACTGGGGGCGTTTGCGGGCTATTCCTCGGCCGGCCTGTCCGCCTGGCCCATCAAGAGCACAACACCCAGGACCGCGATCACTGCACCTGGCACGCCTCCCATCGTCGTGGTGGGCACCACCCATGACCCCGCCACGCCCTATGTCATGGCGCAGGGGCTGGCCGAGCAGCTGGAGGGCGGGGTCCTGGTGTCCTGGGAGGGGTGGAACCACACCGCCTACTCGAAATCCGGGTCGAGATGCGTGGCGAAGGCTGTTGAGGGGTATCTGGTGGACGGGACGGTCCCGGAGGACGGGTTGCGCTGTACTGACTGACGGATTGACTGACTGACGGCGCGGTGTCGGGCCGGGCGGAGGCGCGACCCGCGCCGACCTCGTCTCAGCGGAAGCCGAAGAGCGGCGGGAAGACCAGTGCCACGACGCCCGCCCACACCCCGAACACCGGCAGGGCAAGGCACTGCCAGCGTTCCAGACCCAGGGCGGGCCTGCGCCACACCAGGATTCCCAGATAGTGCCACGCCGAGCCCGCAAGGTGCACCAGCAGCACCAGATTGCAGCCCAACGCCGCCAGCTTGTTGGGGCTCGCGCCGTATTCCAGCAGGCGCCCGGACATGGCCCACAGCATGAGCACGTCGACGGCCAGTGCCGCGAGCACCAGCACCAGCTGCATCCAGTCCAGGGCTCGGCGCGGCGACTCCGGGCGCCGCGCCGCCCCGGGGAAGAGCCCCAACCCCGCCCCCCCCCTCAGCAGAGCGGCGAAGGAGATGAGA
>JAKECL010000422.1 GCA_030460725.1 Propionibacterium sp. | reverse complement strand
TGTCCGGGGTCTCATGCCTTGGGCACCAGCTTCGCCAGTGTCGTGATGAGACGGTCGTCGATGTCCCCGCCGTGGCGCTCGAAACCGTCGGAGAGCAGCTTGTTCACCAGGGTCATCAGGCGCGGGTGGCCCAGACCGTAGTAGGTGCACAGGTGCATGATGCGGGGATTCTCGATGAGCTTCACGAAGATGCGTCCCAGGGCGTAGTAGCCGCCGTACTCCGCGCGCAGTTCCTCGGGGTAGGCCGACATCGCGCGGTCCAGGCCGACCTGGGTGGTGCGGGACAGTCCCTGGGCGATGGCGGCTGCGGCCAGACGTCCGGCCTTCAGGGCGGGGGCAATGCCCTCCCCGTTGAAGGGGGAGACCATGCCGCCCGCATCCCCCACGACCACGAGGCCCTCGGTGTAGTGGGGCTTGCGGTTGAAGCTCATGGGCAGCGCGGCACTGCGCAGCGGCCCGACCTGGTTCTCAGGTGTGAAACCCCATTCAGGGGGCAGGTTCGCCATCCACTGGGCGAAGACCCGTCGGTAGGGGAGGTCGGTGGAGCGTGCGTCGGAGGAGACCGATCCCAGACCGACGTTCACCGTCCCGTCGCCCATGGGGAAGATCCACCCGTAACCAGGCATCAGTTCTGAACTTCCGGGCTTCCCGCTCCACAGCTCCAGGTGGGACTCCAACCATTCCTCGTCCGAGCGCGGGGAGCGGAAGTAGGTGCGGGCGGCCACTCCCATGGGTCGGTGCACGTTTCGCTCCACCCCCAAGGAGGTGGCGAGACGGGCGGAGACGCCCCCAGCCTCGACGACCAACTTGGCGCGGGCGGTGACCTCCAGGGCGTCGGCACCACGTCCGAGACGGGCGGTGACCCCGTTGACACGGCCGTTGCCGTCGGTCAGGGCGCCGGTCACGGTGTAGCCCTCGTAGAGGCGGGCACCGGCGGTCACGGCCCGCCGGATGAGGTCGTGGTCCAGGTGCATGCGCGCCCGGGTGAGGCCGTAGCCGGGCAGGGACTTCTGGTCGGGCCAGTCCATGTGGATCGTGTGGCCGCCCCCGATGACCTTCAGACCGCGGTTGCGCGCCCAGGCGGAGGTGTCCATCCCCATGAGGACCAACTCGTGGACGGCGGAGGGGGTCAGGCCGTCACCGCAGATCTTGTCGCGGGGGAACTCGGCCTTGTCCAGCACGGCCACGTCCACACCCAGGGTCGCCAGGTGGTAGGCGGTGGAGGCGCCGGCAGGTCCCGCGCCGACGATGACGACGTCGGCGACGATGTCGCGCGCCAGGTCGTCACTCACGTACGTCTCCTCGGTTCCCTCGTCGATCGGCCGGCCACGCGGCCGCGGACATGCGTGGGCACCCGGACGAGCGCCCGGATTCCCCCATGCAGACTAGCCCCGTCCCCACGAGGCGCAGACCGAGGGGGGACTGACGTGCCCATTGCCCGGTTTTCCCTGACCGGACGCCAGGACGTTGACCCCCAATTGCGCAAGGCCAGGGTCACCTAATTCACCCCCGTCCACGGGGCTGCTCCGGGCGTGCCCCCGGGGCGCATCCCGAAGGTGCCCCGGAGCTGCGCAGTGGTATCCAGGCGGCCGTTGGCCGGTGGATCCAGGTGTTCAGGCCACGGGCTTCCATGCCCGGTGCAGGGCGACGATGCCACCGGTCAGGTTCCGGTATCCGACGTGCTCCCACCCGCACCGCTCGATCATGTGTGCCACGGCGACCTGGTCGGGCCAGTCCAGGATCGACTCCACCAGGTAGTCGTATGCGACGTCGTCGGAGGAGGCCAGCCTGGCGAGGGCGGGCATGACGTGGCCGAGGTGGAATCGGTAGAGACGCCCGAAGGCCGGGTTGGTGGGGGTGGAGAACTCACAGACCACCAGACGACCACCGGGACGGGTGACGCGCGACATCTCACGCAGGGCCGCCTCGGTGTCCACGACATTGCGCAGTCCGTATGAGATGGTGACCGCGTCGAAGGAGGCGTCCTCGAACTGCAGGTCGGTGGCGTCACCCTGGACGAACTCGATGGCCGGGTGGCGCTGGCGGCCGACCTCGATCATCCCCTCGGACAGGTCGCAGGCCACCACCTCGGCGCCGGAGCGTGCGATGGCGGCGGAGGAGGAGCCGGTGCCTGCTGCCAGGTCCAGGACCTTCTCGCCGGACCGTGCACGCAGCGCCGCGCACATGGCCTCCTGCCAGACCTTGTCCATGCCCCCCGTCATCAGACGGTTCATGAGGTCGTAGCGCGGGGAGACCGCGTCGAACATGGAGGCGACCTCCTCCGGCTGCTTGTCGAGGTCTGCCCTGGTTCCCTGGTCCGCGT
>JAKECL010000421.1 GCA_030460725.1 Propionibacterium sp. | reverse complement strand
CACCCGGGTCGCCCTCGTCCACCCGGGTCGCCCTCGTCCACCCCGGGGCGGACCTGCGATGTCATCCTCTGGGGGGAGGTCTTCGCGCCGCCACCCCCGTAGCGTGGGGATGACGACACGAGGAGAACCCACATGACACTGGCCCTCAGCCACATCACCCGCACATTCGGACAGCGCACCGCCCTGGACGACGTCAGCTTCGACATCGCCGCCGGCAGGCTCACCGGCTTCGTCGGTGGCAACGGCGCAGGCAAGACCACCACCATGCGCATCATCCTGGGGGTGCTCGCCCCCGACTCCGGAACGGTCACCTGGGAGGGCCAGCCCATCGACCAGGCCCGACGCCACGGATTCGGGTACATGCCCGAGGAACGCGGCCTCTACCCGAAGATGCCCCTGCGCGAGCAGCTGGTGTACTTCGCGCGACTGCACGGCCTCCCCAAGGAGTCCGCCGGTGAGCGCGCCGATGAACTGATCGAGGCCCTGGGTCTGACCGAGAGGGTCAAGGATCCCATCGAGAAGCTCTCGCTGGGCAACCAGCAGCGCGCCCAGGTGGCGGTCTCCCTGGTCCACGACCCCATCGCCCTGGTGCTCGACGAGCCCTTCTCCGGGCTCGACCCGATGGCCGTGGACACGATCGTCTCCGTCCTCTCCGAGCGCGCCGCGCGCGGCATCCCCGTCCTGCTCTCCTCCCACCAGCTCGACGTGGTGGAACGCCTGTGCGACGACCTGGTGATCATCGCCGGCGGATCGGTGCGAGCAGCGGGAACCATCTCAGACCTCCGCGCCCAGCACTCCTCCAGCCGCTTCCGCCTCAGCGCCGGGCAGGACCTCGGCTGGCTGCGGGAGGTGCCCGGCATCGTGGTCACGGAACTGTCCGGCAATGACGCGGTCTTCGAGCCCGCCTCCCCCAATACGGCGGACGCCGCAGAGGTCGCCCAAGGCGTCCTGCGCACGGCCATGGACCGCGGAACCGTTCACGCCTTCACCCCCGAGGCCCCCCGCCTCACCGAGATCTTCCGCGACGTCATCGCAGATGAGGAGACCGGGCAGGACCAAGGTGGCGATTCCCGTGCACCCGGTGACCCGGCTGCGCGCACCCGACGCTCCCACACCCAGGAGGACGCAGCATGAGCACCCCACCCACCCAGTCCTTCTGGGGCGCGACCGGCCTGGTCGCCTCCCGCGAGATCCTCGCCCAGGTCCGCACGAAGTCCTTCGTCATCTCCACGGCCATCCTGCTGGTGGCGGTGCTCGCCGGGATCGTGGCCGGGGGCATCTTCTCCGGTCGGGACTCCGACCCGGTCCCTGTGGCCGTCACCCCGCAGACGGCACCCATCCTGGCGGGTCTGGGCGCCGACGCCGGACTCACCCCCGTGGACGTCGCGAACGAGGACGCCGCCCGCGCGGCTGTGGAGGAGGGACGTGCAGATGCTGCCGTCGTACCCGACACCACCGGCACCTCGCCACTGGGGATCCGGGTCGTCGGCCTGGACTCCGAGCCCTCCGCGGTGGTCAGCGCCTTCACGGTCGCACCGCCCGTGGACGTGCTCAACCCCGCGCCCACCGGTGACGGCGTGCGCTACCTGGTCTCGGCGCTTCTGGGCGGCGTGTTCATGATGTCGGCGGTGGGCTTCGGGGCGACGATCGCGAACAACACCATCGTGGAGAAGCAGACGCGGACCGTGGAGATCCTCCTGGCTGCGGTTCCCGCCCGCGCGCTCCTGGCGGGGAAGATCCTGGGCAACAGTGCCCTGGCCCTCGGTCAGACGGCGGCCATCGCCGCCGTGTCCGTCATCGGGTTGATGCTCACGGGACAGGACGAGTTGTTGTCCCTGCTGGGGGCGCCCCTGCTGTGGTTCATCCTCTTCTTCATCGTCGGGTTCGTGCTCCTGGCCGCGATCTTCGCCGCGAGCGCCTCCCTGGTCTCGCGCATCGAGGACTCCGGGAACGTGCTGATGCCCGCCATGATGCTGACGATGATGCCCTACTTCGTCGTGATCCTCTTCCCCGAGAATGCCCTGGTCATGACCATCGCCTCCTACTTCCCCTTCTCCGCTCCCGTGGCGATGCCGGTGCGTCTCTTCGTCGGGGACGCCGCCTGGTGGGAGCCCCTGCTGTCCCTGGGTGTCCTGGCGCTGTCCGCCACCCTGGCCATCGCGGTGGCGGCACGGATCTACCGGCGTTCGCTGCTCAATGTCGGACCGCGCGTGCGCCTCAAGGAGGCCCTGGCTTCCGGTCGGGTCTGAGATCCACCCGGGGCGGGGCAGGCACCACCGTGCCCCGTCCCTTGGGCGCGGGCACCATTACCCCGTCCCTTGGGGAGGGGGC
>JAKECL010000420.1 GCA_030460725.1 Propionibacterium sp. | reverse complement strand
CTTCGCCATCTGGAAGGGCGGGCTGGGCATCTGGGGTGCCGTGGCGCTGGGAGCTGTGGGGGCCTGGATCGCGGTGCGACGCGAGGGGCAGCGGATGGGTCCGCTTGCGGACTCCCTGGCTCCGGCTCTCCTGGTGGCACAGGCCATCGGGAGGTGGGGGAACTGGTTCAACCAGGAGCTCTTCGGGGGGCCGACGACCCTGCCCTGGGGGCTGCGCATCGATGCCGCGCACCTGCCAGCAGGCTATCCCCAGGGCACCCTGTTCCATCCGACGTTCCTCTACGAGTGCCTCTGGAACCTCGCCATGGCGGGGGTGATCGTGGTGCTGGACCGCAGGATCCGGTTCCGTTCCGGACAGGTCTTCGCCCTCTACCTCATGGCCTACACCGCGGGTCGCGGATGGATCGAGATGATGCGCATCGATGACGCCGAGCACGTCCTGGGGTTGCGGCTGAACGTGTGGACGTCCCTGCTGGTGTTCCTCCTGGGTGTCCTCGTCTTCCTGGTCGCAGGCCGCACAGGCGCCTCGACACGTGTGGAGGCGGGGGAGAGGCCCGTGGAGCAACTCCGTGACGAACCGGACACCACGGCCTCCGATGCCGCGGCATCCGCCACCGGGAGTCCCTCGGAGGGGGTCAATGGTCCCACCACACCGGGGCCGACCTCGCCCGGGGGCGCGGGCGACCGGTAGACTGGCCCCATGCGCCGAGCGAAAATCGTATGCACACTGGGACCTGCGACGGAGTCCCCTGAACAGGTCCAGGCACTCGTGGACGCCGGGATGGACGTGGCGCGGATCAACCGCTCCCACGGCACTGCTGCCGAGCAGGAGGTCGTGATCGAGCGGATCCGCCGAGCAGCCGCGACCTCCGGTCGGGCCGTCGCCATCCTCGTCGACCTCCAGGGCCCCAAGATCCGCCTCGAAACCTTCAAGGACGGCCCTCAGTACCTGGAGATCGGTGACACCTTCACGATCACGGTCGAGGACGTGGAGGGGACCAAGGAACGCGTGGGCACGACCTTCAAGGGTCTGCCCGGTGACTGCCGCCCCGGGGACCGCCTCCTCATCGACGACGGCAATGTCGCGGTGCGGGTGACGGAGGTCACCGAGACCGATGTCATCACCCGCGTCGAGGTCCCCGGCTACGTGTCGGACCACAAGGGCCTGAACCTGCCCGGTGTCGCCGTGTCGGTGCCCGCCCTGTCCGAGAAGGACCGCGAGGACCTGCGCTGGGGTCTGAACGTCGGGTGCGACTTCATCGCCCTGTCCTTCGTGCGCAGCGCGGTGGACATCGAGGACGTCCACAAGATCATGGACGAGGAAGGCATCCGTCGTCCCGTCATCGCCAAGATCGAGAAGCCGCAGGCCGTGGACGCCATCGAGGAGATCGTCGACGCCTTCGACGGCATCATGGTTGCCCGCGGTGACCTGGGCGTCGAGATGCCGCTCGAGGTCGTGCCCCTGGTCCAGAAGCGTGCCATCGAGCTGGCGCGCCGCCAGGCCAAGCCCGTGATCGTGGCCACCCAGGTCCTGGAGTCCATGATCAAGAACCCGCGGCCCACACGCGCCGAGGCATCGGACTGCGCCAATGCGATCCTGGACGGTGCCGATGCGGTGATGCTCTCCGGGGAGACATCGGTGGGCGCCTATCCGATCGAGTGCGTGCGCACCATGGCCCGCATCATCGAGAACACCGAGGAGAACGGCGGGGAGCGCATCGCGCCGCTGGGGGCCTTCGTGGTGGATCGCGCCGCTGTCATCTGCCAGGCAGCCGCAGCCGTCGCGGAGCGTCTGGACACGAAGTTCCTGGTGACCTTCACACAGTCCGGCTCCACGGCGCGACGCATGTCCCGTCTGCGCAGTCCCATCCCCATGCTCGCCTTCACCCCTCTGGAGGAGACCCGGCGTCAGCTGGCCCTGTCGTGGGGCATCCAGACCTACCGCGTCCCGGAGGTCACCCACACCGACGACATGGTCTGGCAGGTCGACCAGGTCGCCCAGTCCGCGCATCTGGCAGAGGTCGGTGACGAACTCGTGCTGGTCGCCGGGATGCCGCCGGGGACCTCCGGATCCTCCAACCTCATCCGTGTCCACACGGTGGGCGACCAGGTGGACTACTCCATCGGCGGGGGTCACCGCTGAGGTCAGGGCTCACACGTCTGGAGGGCGGCCCCCCCCGCAGGGGTGCCCCCCGCCCCCGGCAGGTGGGGGCCCCCCCGGCCCCGGCCCCGCCCCCCCGCCCCCCCCCCCGCCCCCCCCCCCCCCCCCGGGGGGGGCCCCCCCCCCCCACCCCCCCAAACCCCCCCCCCCCCACCACCCCCAGGACGCCCCGCGGGG
>JAKECL010000419.1 GCA_030460725.1 Propionibacterium sp. | reverse complement strand
CGGAAGAAGCGGTCGAAGACATGGGCCACGGTGTGGGGACTCATCCCCACACCGTGGTCACGCACCCTCACGGACACATCCGTCTCGGTGGCGCCGATGGTGATGTCGACCTTTCCGCCTTCCGCGTGCTCGACGGCGTTGACCAGCAGGTTCCTCAGCACCCGTTCCACCCTGCGCACGTCCATCTCGGCGGCGGTGCGTTCGGCGGGCGCCTGGACCACGACGTCGACACCCAGGCGGGCGGCGAGCTCCGCATTGGCCTCCACCACCTTCGCCACCACGCTGCGCATGTCGACGGTGTCTGCGTCCAGGAGTGCTGACTGGGCGTCGTAGCGGGAGATCTCCAGCAGGTCCGCCAGCATGGACTCGAATCGACCGACCTGGTCGTGGAGAAGTTCTGCGGAGCGCTTCGTGGCCGGTTCGAACTGGTCGCGGTCCTGCCAGATCATCTCCTCCGCCATGCGGATGGTGGTCAGCGGGGTGCGCAGCTCGTGGGAGACGTCGGAGACGAACCTCTGCTGCAGACGGGAGAGCTCGTCATACTCCTGGATCTGGTCCTGGAGGGATGAGGCCATGTCGTTGAAGGCACCGCCCAGCCGTGCCATCTCGTCAGTGCCCTCGACCTCGACACGGGTTCCCAGGTCGCCGTCCGCCAGTCGGGTCGCCGCGTCGGCGGTACGCCGGACGGGACGCAGCAGGTGGAAGAGGACCCAGAAGGTGCCCACGGGCAGTGCAACGATGATGGGAACAGCGCCCACCCCCAGGACCCGCATGACCATGTCGATCATCGTCTGCTCGGAGCGCAGGGAGTAGACGATGTACATCTCGTGGGCCCCGGCGCGCGGCAGGTTCACCACCATCCCCACCACGATCCCCGGATTGCTGCCCTCCCCGTCGGGCTCGGGGATGGCGACGGACTGCCAGTAGGCCTTCTCACCCGTCTGGACGTCGGAGCGCAGGGAGTCGTCCACGACGTCGAGCATTCCCGAGTCCACGATCTCATTGATGCGGAAGGTGTCCGTGGCCGCAGGGGAGCGCAGGAGCATCACGGACACTGCGCCCGCACCCGCGGCAGACCCCCGGATGTTCTCCACCATCTGGCGGGCAGCCTCCTGGACCTGGTCGGGGGTGGAGGCGGTGGACTGGTCGAAGACGGACTGGGCGCTGGAGAAACGGACCGAGGCATCCTCCAGGACCGCGTCCCTGCGGCTGGCGAACACCGAGTCACGCAGCTGCAGGGAGGTCACCAGGGAGAAGACGACCAGCAGCAAAGCAGCTGCCCCCGTCATGGCCAGGGCGATGCGCACCGAGAGGGACGAGCGCGCTGCCCGCACGGGGGCGGTGCCGTCGAGCCACTGCAGCGCGCGGTGCGCCACCGCCCGTGGACCGCGCCCGGGTGGGGCTGAGGGAACGGTGGCGGGCCCAGCCTCCGCCGCGGTCTCGGATGTGGGCTCAGGCACCGGTTCCGGCACGGTACCCGACACCTCGAACTGTCACGATGACCTCCGGGCGTTCGGGGTCCCTCTCGATCTTGGAGCGCAGACGCTGCACGTGGACGTTGACCAGGCGGGTGTCTGCCGCGTGGCGGTAGCCCCACACCTTCTCCAGGAGCTCCTCGCGGGAGAACACCTTCCACGGCGAACGCGCCAGCGCGACCAGGAGGTCGAACTCCAGGGGTGTCAGCGCGATCTCCGTGCCGGCGCGGCGCACGACGTGCCCCGCGACGTCCACGGTGACGTCGCCGATGACCAGGTGCTCCTCACCGGAGTCCTCGTGGCCACGCAGGCGGGCCTTCACGCGGGCGACGAGCTCCTTGGGTTTGAAGGGCTTGGGGACGTAGTCGTCCGCCCCGGCCTCCAGGCCCGCCACCACGTCGGCGGTGTCCGAGCGGGCGGTGAGCATGACGATGGGGACGTCCGACTCACGCCGGATGAGGCGACAGATCTCGATGCCGTCCATGCCCGGCAGCATGAGGTCCAGGAGAACCAGGTCCGGGGACTGGGCGTGGAACACGTCCAGAGCCTCCGAACCGTCGTAGACGTCTGCGACGTCGAAACCCTCGGCCTCCAGGACGATGCCGATCATCTCGGCCAGGGCGACGTCGTCATCGACGACGAGGATGCGCGAACTCATGTCACGATCGTGTCACGATGCGCGCGCCGATGCACCCGACTCGCCCGCCCCACGTGCACCAGGGCGGCACAGGGGTGGCGAACCCTGTTCCGCGGATGGTCCCCGGCGGCCCGTCCCCACCCCGCCCGGGCGGCCACGGGGGTGGATGCGTCCGGGCATGGCACGATGGTCCCGAACGCCCTCGACAGGGCGCCCCGACCCCAGGAGGTA
>JAKECL010000418.1 GCA_030460725.1 Propionibacterium sp. | reverse complement strand
GGGCCCGGGTGGGTCCGCGGCGCGGCACCGGGCCTCGGGTTGGGCCCGGGCAGCGCCAGGCCTCAGGTCGGGCCCGGGCGGCGCCAGGCCTCGGATCCCGCCCGGGTGGCACCGGGCCTCGGGTGGGTCCGCGGCGTTGGCACGCCATGAGCAACCCCGTGGACGAGGGCGCCCCCTGCCTTCCAGACCGGCGGCGGCCCGAACACGCCCAGCAAGACCGGGCCCCGCCCAACGGACACCGGCCCAACGGACACCGGTGGAGATGCCACCATCAAGATCGAGGGGGACAGGTGTGTGACGACGTTCCGACTCGGAACGCCTGTGCGAACGGGCGAGACCCCCCTACAATTGCCGGACCGACGGAACCGGTCTCCCAAAGGCGGAGGACTCGGAGTCCCCACCGGAGAGGAATGGAACCCCTGCAGCAATCCAGGCACCGAAGTCTGGGACGGAACTTGCTGTTCAGCGGCCGTTCAGGCAGTCTCCACATCGACGCGACGGTTTGCTCACCACTGCGCCGTAGCGTCTGCGACATCCCATCACCCCGTTCGAAAGGTCATCGTGATGCGTAGACATTCCAGAGCGGTCGCGGCAGCAGGTGCTGCTGCGATCCTCATGTCAGGGGCACTGGCGGCCCCCACCTGGGCCGAGGAGCCCCCGACTTCTGCCCCATCTGTCACCGACTCGCCCCAGAGCGGTGCCACAGCCGAGGGCGCCCAGTCAGGGGCCACGGACCAGCCCACCCCGACGGAGTCCCCGGAGGAGTCCTCGGAGGAGGCGACCATCCAATCGGGCCCGGAGCCTGAGCTGAGCTCCCCGGCGGGAGGGCTCGCCCGCGCTGAGGCACATGCCCCGGACCTCACGGCGATCGCTGACATCCAGGGCGAGGGCGCCACCTCACCTCTGCTGGGCACAACCGTCACCACCCAAGGCGTCGTCACCGCCGCCTACCCCGAGGGCGGCTTCAACGGATTCGTCATCCAGACCGCCGGAACGGGCGGTGACGTCAAGGATGCGACCCCGGGACGCTCCGATGCCGTTCTCATCTACTCCAAGGCCGCCGTCTCCACCGTCAAGATCGGAGACTCCGTCCAGGTCACCGGCACGGTGGAAGAGTTCAACAACCTCACCCAGGTGAAGCCCGCCGCCGACGGCGTCGAGGTCCTCACCGAGCCCCTCGCCACCGTCGCCCCGACCAAGACCACCTGGCCCCGCACCGATGCAGAGCGCGAAGCACTGGAGTCCATGCTCATCGCCCCTCAGGGCGAATTCACGGTGACCAACACCTACTCCACGAACCAGTACGGTGAGGTCGGCCTGGCCTCGGGGACCACCCCGTTGCGCCAACCCACCGATGTCGCACGCCCGGGAAGCGCCGGAGCAGCTGCGATCGCAGCCGACAATGCCGCACGCGGTGTCATCCTGGATGACGGGTCGACGACGAACTTCCTGTCAACGGGCAACACTGGCCTCACGCCTCCATACGTCTCCCTGACGAATCCCGTGCGGGTGGGCGCTCCGGTGACCTTCACGACTCCCGTGATCGTCGACTACCGGAACAACAGCTGGAAGCTCAATCCCACCTCCTGGTACCAGGCAGACGGCGAGGGCGCACCCGCGACCTTCGCGAACACGCGCACCGAGGCCCCGGCGGCAGTCGGCGAAGATCTGAGCATCGCCTCGTTCAATGTGCTCAACTACTTCACGACGCTCGGGGACGCGAACCGAGCGTGCGTTCCCTACACGGACCGCGCAGGCAATGGCGTGACCGTCAAGGACGGCTGCGCTCAGCGTGGGGCCTGGAGCGCCGCGGACCTCCAGCGCCAACAGGACAAGATCGTCTCCGCGATCAACTCCCTGGACGCCAGCATCATCGGCCTCATGGAGATCGAGAACTCCGCCAAGCTCGGTGAGACAGCGGACGAGGCCACCGCCACCCTGGTGGCTGCCCTGAACACGGCCGCGGGTGTGCAGAAGTGGGACTATGTCCGGTCCTCGAAGGACCTCCCCCACCTTGACCAGCAGGACGTCATCACCAACGCGATCATCTACCAGCCTGCCGAGGCGAAGCCGGAGGGGGATTCCCACGCTCTGGGCTCCAAGAGTGGTCCGGGTCAGCCCTTCGTCAATGCACGTGAGCCCATCGGTCAGAAGTTCACCTCCGTCACGGGTTCGTCCGACATCTTCGTCGCGGTGAACCACTTCAAGTCCAAGGGCTCCGCAGGCCCCCTGCCCGGTGACGGAGATGCGGGGGATGGCCAGGGATCCTCCAATGCCTCGCGTATCAAGCAAGCGGAGGCGCTGAGGGACTGGCTCCCGACGGTCACCGACGAGGGCGATGCCAT
>JAKECL010000417.1 GCA_030460725.1 Propionibacterium sp. | reverse complement strand
GAGGAGCCCAGGGCCCAGGAACTCACCGCGGACTGGATGGTGCCGTTGGAGACCAGCAGGCTCGCGGCGACGATGAGTGCCGCCCCGGGACCTCCTGCCCCGAAGGCGATGAGCACCGCGAACACCCCGGTGATCCACGCGCCGGCGATGGGGATGAAGGAGAGGAAGAAGTAGACGACCATGATCGGCACGACCAACGGGATACGCAGCACCACCAAGGGGACCGCGAAGATGGGGGCCGTCAGGACAGCGGTGAGCGCCGTGCCCCTGAAGTAGCCGTACAGCGAGGAACGCACATGGGCGTCCACGCGGCGCACGACCGCAGGATCCTGGCCGGTCACCCCCGCCAGCCAACCGGGGAAGAGATGGCCGTCCTTGAGGACGAAGAAGAGGAAGAACATCGCGAAGAACGACCCTGCCCCCAGACTGACCAGACCGTAGGCGGTGCGGGTGAGGAAACTCAGCACCCCCATCCCGGCCTCGGGGGCGGCATCGGCCAGAGCGGCGCGGAACCGCTCCAGGACGTCCACCTCCAGATGCTGGGAGGATGCCCAACTCTCGAGTTTCACCCATCCCGCGGCCAGCTGCTCGGAGATCTGGGGGATCTGCGCGAGGAAGCCCCACACGAGGACTGCGACGAGGCCGCACACGGTGGCCAGCGTGAGGAGCAGCCCGAGGGCGGCGCCGAGCGCCGGCGGCATCCCCAGACGCTGGAGGCGCTGGGTGAGGGGCTGGAGGACCGTCCCGAAGAGCGCGGCCACGACGAGGGGGATGAGGATGCCACTGAGGGTGGATGCCACTGCCGCACCCATGAGGACGAGGGCGACGAGGCCGAGCACGGCCCAACTGGTGCGTCCGGCCCGCGCGAGTGCGTCGAGGCGAGTGGTCCTCAGTTTCTGAGCTGGGTTCACGCTGGCCTCCGCATGCCGGGACGTCGGGTCTGCGCTGAGCGGGACCGCCGACCGGTGATGGCGGGCGCACATGCGCGGGCCGCCGCCGAGTCTAGGACACCCCGTGAGCACCCGGCGGCGCCGTCTGCCGCGGAGCTGTCAGCCCGTGGCGCCGCCGCTGCCCGGGGGAGAGCGCGCGCAGCCTCCGCGCCGGTGCCGTGGGGTGGCGACGGTGGGAGGATGGGGCCATGAGCACACTGACACCGGGCGAGACCGCCCCAGACTTCACCCTCGAGTCCACCCAGGGGACCCTCACGCTGTCCCACCTGCTGGCCGATGCCGACAAGGGAGTCATCGTCTACTTCTACCCCAAGGCCTCGACACCCGGATGCACCACGGAGGCCTGCGACTTCCGGGACAACCTCAACACCCTGCGGGGTGCGGGGTACACCGTCGTCGGCGTCAGCCCCGACCATCTGCCTGCCCTGGAGCACTTCACCGAGAAGCAGGGCCTGAACTTCCCACTGGCCTCCGATCCCGCGCACGAGGTCCTGGAGCGGTGGGGCGCGTGGGGTGAGAAGAAGAACTACGGACGCACCTACGAGGGCGTCATCCGCTCCACAGTGGTGCTGGACCCCGACGGGAGGGTGGCGCTCGCCCAGTACAACGTCAAGGCCACCGGGCATGTTGCGCGCCTGCGCAGGGACCTGGGGCTGGACGCCTGAGAGTGACGCACGGCCCGGTCTCGCGCACAGGCCGGGCCGTCTGGCGTCCGTGCGACTCAGCGCGCGGTGGAGAGGATCTCCGGATCGTAGAGGGGGCGCTCACTGGGGTGGCGTGCCTGGGAGGAGGCGAAGGCCTCTGCCGCACCCACCACGTCATGGAGGTCGCGTCCCTCCAACATCCACTGTGCAGGGGTGAGCCCCTGGAGGGACTCGCTGGGCACCTGGAACCACTGGGCGGCGACCAACTGGTCAACGCGTCCGTTGAGACGTCCGAGCACCTGGGACATCTGGGGGACCACGGAGTGGTCATCCAGGAGCTGCCAGGTGGGGTAGAACCATGTGGTGGAGGGGGACTGGACGGCGAGCATGCGGTTCTCCCGCACGGCCTTGTTGATCCCCTGTCGTGAGATCCCGAGCCATGCGACCACGTCGGCGGTGGCGCAGACCGGCCCGATGACCTCCTGCAGCTGGGGTCGTGGATCGGTCATGGCACGGACGAGGTGGGACGCCTGGTCAATGATCTCATCGGTGACGATGGAGCGACGCCGGGATGCCAGCTGACGTTCAATGGCGTCGAGAAGTTCCTGTTCGTGTCGCGTCAGGCGGCGCATCGAGCCTCCGGCTGTGAGGAGTGGTCTGGAAGCGGCCCCCTCGGGGCCGCGCGTCCATTACCCCCCCCATAGGCAAAGGGTGCGCCATGAGGGAATTTAACCCCCAACCCCCAGATTAAAAGTAAGCAGCTCT
>JAKECL010000416.1 GCA_030460725.1 Propionibacterium sp. | reverse complement strand
GTGTTGTCCCCCCCCCGGGGGGGGGGGGGGCCGCCGCCGCCGGGGGGGGCGGGGGCGGGGCCGCCGCCCTCGTCCACGGGGCCCGATGCACCAGCGGAGGGGTCGGGCTCGCGCCCGTTCGCGCCGTTCATCGGTTCCTCGCTCACTTGTTGTCGTCCTCATCCACGATCTCGGCGTCGATGACATCGTCATCAGAGCTTGCGGACTGGGAGCCCTCGGAGTCGGGGGACTGAGCGTCGCCCTCACCTGCGGGAGCCTCGGACTCGGCGGCCTGCTGGGCAGAGTAGACCTCCTGGCCGACCTTCATGCCCGACTCGTTGAGCTTGTCCAGCGCGGCCTTCACGGCGTCGGTGTCCTCACCCTCCAGGGCCTTCTTCAGGGCGTCGACGTCACCCTGGACGAGGTCGCGCGTGCCCTCGGAGATCTTGTCCGCGTTGTCCTTGAGGAGCTTCTCCATGGAGTACACGGTCTGCTCGGCCAGGTTGCGGGTGACGGCCTCCTCGCGGCGCAACTTGTCTTCCTCGGCGTGGGCCTCGGCCTCGTGCACCATGCGGTCGATGTCCTCCTTGGGCAGGGCCGACCCGCCCGTGATGGTCATCGACTGCTCCTTGCCGGTGCCACGGTCCTTGGCGGAGACGTGGACGATGCCGTTGGCGTCGATGTCGAAGGTGACCTCGATCTGGGGGACGCCACGAGGAGCCGGGGCGATGCCCGTCAGCTCGAAGGTGCCCAGCGGCTTGTTGTCGCGGGCGAACTCACGCTCACCCTGGTAGACCTGGATGAGCACCGAGGTCTGTCCGTCCTCCGCGGTGGAGAACACCTCGGAGTGCTTGGTCGGGATGGCCGTGTTGCGCTCGATGAGCTTGGTCATGATCCCACCCTTGGTCTCGATGCCCAAGGACAGCGGGGTGACGTCAATGAGCAGGACGTCCTTGCGGTCGCCCTCGATGACGCCGGCCTGCAGGGCAGCGCCCACGGCGACGACCTCATCGGGGTTGACGCCCTTGTTGGGCTCCTTGCCGCCGGTCAGCTCCTTGACGACCTCGGTGACGGCCGGCATACGGGTCGAGCCGCCGACCAGGACCACGTGGTCGATGTCGGAGACCTTGATCCCTGCCTCGCGGATGACGTCGTGGAACGGCTTCTTCGTGCGGTCGAGCAGGTCGGAGGTCATGTCCTCGAACTTGGCGCGCGAGAGGGTCTCGTCCAGGTGGATCGGGCCGTCAGCGGTCATGGAGAGGTACTGCAGGGAGATGTTGGTGCTGGTGGCGGAGGAGAGTTCCTTCTTCGCCTGCTCAGCAGCCTCCTTCAGACGCTGCAGGGCGACCGGGTCCTTCGACAGGTCTGCACCGGTCTTGGACTTCACCTGCTGGATCAGCCAGTCGACGATGCGCTGGTCCCAGTCGTCGCCACCGAGTCGGTTGTCACCGGCGGTGGAGCGGACCTGGATGGTGGAGAAGCCGTCGTCATCCTTGCCGATCTCCAGCAGGGACACGTCGAAGGTGCCGCCACCGAGGTCGAAGACCAGGATGTTCTCGTCCTCCTTGCCCTTCTCCAGGCCGTAGGCCAGGGCCGCAGCCGTGGGCTCGTTGACGATGCGGGTCACGTTCAGGCCGGCGATCTGACCGGCGTCCTTGGTGGCCTGACGCTGGGCGTCGTTGAAGTAGGCGGGGACGGTGATGACCGCGTCGGTGACGGGCTCTCCCAGGTAGTCCTCCGCATCGTGCTTCAGCTTGGCCAGGATGCGCGCCGAGATCTCCTGGGGGGTGTACTTCTTGCCGTCGATCTCGGTGGTCCAGTCCGTGCCCATGTGGCGCTTGACCGAGGAGATGGTGCGGGCGACGTTGGTGACGGCCTGGCGCTTGGCGATTTCGCCGACCAGGACCTCACCCGTCTTCGAGAAAGCCACGACGGAGGGCGTGGTGCGCTGTCCCTCCGCGTTGGCGATGATGGTGGGCTCGCCACCTTCCAGGACCGCGATCGCGGAGTTGGTGGTGCCGAGGTCAATGCCGATTGCTCGTGCCATGTGTCTGTGTTCCTTCCGTCCGACCCGGTGTGGATTTCCGTGGCGGCTGACGGGCCACCGGCGGGACCGGTTCGGTGTGTGTAGTTGTCCGGGACTCTTGCTTGAGTCTCCTGCACTCAAGGTTAGAGATTCACCTCCCGAGTGGCAACCCTGGAGGTCTCGAACTTGAGTCTGCTGTACTCAACTATCGACGTGGAGGATTATTCCCGGCCGGGTGCTTGGTGCTTCCGGACAGGTGTCGACCCTGCCCCGGCGCGTCAGGTCGCCCCCTGGGAAGCCCGCACCACGAACGGCTTGTGGGTCCGACCCGGAAACCCGCCAGCACCCCCGCCCCA
>JAKECL010000415.1 GCA_030460725.1 Propionibacterium sp. | reverse complement strand
TCTCGACGTCCAGTGGGGAGCCGGGGGGCACGAAGGTCGACACCGACGCGATCGCGTAGGTGACCAGGTGGGTGGCCCCGTCGGGTTGCCCCGGGGGCAGGTGCGACAGGTGGATCGCCTGGTCGAGGTCCCGCGAACCCGCAGGGTCGATCGTGACGAAGGGGATGTGTGTCGCATCCAGCGCGGGCAGTGCCGGGTGCCACAGGGCATCGGATGCGCCGGATGGGGACGGCGCAGCGACCCTCGGGAAGTGCCGGAGCGCCTCCGGGTCACCCTGCTCCGCGGCATCGACCAGACCGGGATCGGGGCTGAGGTCCAGGGCGGTGAGGAAGTCGGCCCACTGGGACACCGAGCGACGGGCCTGGTCGCACACCTCCGTCGGGAACTGACGCGGGATGCACATCTGGGAGCGGATCCGGTCGATCACGGGGACGAGGATGTCCTCGGCCACACTGGCCAGCGGCAGGTGGCGGTGGAACATGCCGGATCACCTCCTCCCCTGCCCGGGCGTGCACCCGGGACCGAGAACAGGGTACGTGTCCCAGCTCACTGTGGCACGCAAACGGACACCCCTGCAGGGGTGAATGCTCCGAGCACCGCTCGTGTGCGGGCCTCAGCGCGGCATCCGGATCAGGACCTGTCGCCCACGGAGGACGAGCTGAGGTCCTCGCTCAGCTCGTCGACCACGAGGTCGCGACCTTCGTCGCGGCGCGTGCGGAACACCGCACGTCCCACCAGATGGGAGCCCACAGGAGCGGTCACCACCTGCAGGGTGATCACGGCGATCCCCAGGACCACCCACCGCCAGTCCTGTGTGTCCAGGGCGATGCCCGCGCACACGAACATGAGCCCCAGCAACTGCGGCTTGGTGGCGGCGTGCATGCGCGAGTAGAGGTCCCGCATGCGCACCAGGCCGATGGCGGCGACCAGGGTGAACACCACGCCGATGAACAGCAGGATTGCCCCGGCCCAGTCCAGGACCTCCAGCCAGGGGCCCTGCACCGCAGTGGTCGCCCTCAGCGTCACCGAGTTCATCAGTGCCACGGAGTTCATGGGTGCTCCTCCCCTGTCGTCGTGTCCGCACCTGCGGAGGAGGAGCGTCGGATCGGTGGGGGCGTGGTCGGGGCGTCCGCTCCGGCCGTGTGTTGCGGGGCGTCCGCTCCGGCCGTGTGTTGCGGGGCGTCCGCTCCGGCCGCGGGTTGCGGGGCGTCCGCGGCCGCCGCAGGAGGCGGGGTCGGTGGGTCTGACTCCGCTGCAGCGACGATCCCCTCGGCCGCGGGCCCAGAGTCGCCGGATCCGGAAGCGCCTGGCCCGGCGTCGGTGCCACCCCCGGCCAGCCGGGCCGCCTCCGCCAGTTCCGCCTGCTCGGCGGCCAGCTCGGCCTCTGCGCGCTGCCGGTCCTGGCGCTCCGCCTCCTCCGGGGTGAGGATTCGCCTGGCGGAGGCGTCCTCACGCACAGCGAAGCGCGTGACGACGACCGCCGTCATGAAGGCCGTGAGTGCCAGGATGACCAGCAGGACCCCCAGGTCCTCGCGCTGCCACCACACCACCATCACGGCGATCAGTCCGATGCCACACGCTGTGAGCACGTCCGTGGCCACCGTGCGATCCAGCAGACCGGGCCCGATGGCCAGTCGGTACAGGGCGATCACCCCTGAGACCACCGCGATCACCGCCGTGACCAGGTGCAGGACATCGATGGCGCTCATGGTGCCTCCTCTGCCGTGACGTCCTCGTCCCTGCGAGGTGAGCCCGGGTGGGAACGCAGGCCCAGTGCCTCCAACTCGCCGCGCCCCGCCAGTGCCCTGAGGATGCGCTCCTCCTGGTCCAGGACCGTCCGGCGCGCAGCCTCGATGCCCCCCTGGCCTTCGACATCCAGGACATGGACGTAGATCCGTCCCACCAGACGGTCCACACGCACCACGATGCTGCCGGGAACCAGGGAGGTCATGGCGGAGACCACGGTGAGGTGGACGGGATCTGCACTACGCAGGTCGACCCGCAGGATCGCATTGTCGACCCGCCGACCGGACACGACGACCCAGGAGACCTCCAGACCCGCCCTGACCAGGTCGAACACGAAGCGGAGGATCAGGACGACGAGCGCACCGGGATGGATCTGCCAACGACCCAGCACCCGGGGAAGGGGGAAGGCCCACTGCACACCCACGGCCACCAGGACGCCGCCGAGGATCGTGAGCGGGTCGAGGGCCCCGAAGACCATGACCCACACCACCAGCAGCCACAGGGTCAGCCTCCAGGAGACCGCGCCGAACCCTCTGCGGGGAATGGCCTGGGACCCGTCCAGCGAGGACGACATGCGCGCCAGTCTGCGCCACATCAGCGACCACCTCCCGACTGCCCT
>JAKECL010000414.1 GCA_030460725.1 Propionibacterium sp. | reverse complement strand
CCACGCCGACGCCCGCCGGCGGGCCAGAAGACCCAAAACCCTCAAGCTGGCCGTCGGGCGACTCCTCGACGAGGTCGCCGGCGGGCTGAAGGCCTTCCGCTCGCCTGCCGAGATCTCCGCGCGCCTACGGTCGGACCACCCCGATGATTCCCAGATGCGCGTGAGTCACGGGACGATCCACCGGTCACTGTTCGTCCGGGGTCGAGGAGAGTCGCGCCGCGAACTCACGCGCTGTCCGAGGTTCGGGCGTGCTGCACGAAGGCCCCGTGGGGCCAGTGGCGGCAGGGGCCGGATCCCGGGCATGGTGACGATCGGCCAGCGACCCGCCCAGGCCCGCCGGCCGTGCCGTGCCCGGCCACTGGGAGGGCGACCTGATTGATCCTAGGGGCCGGTGGCCGTATGTCTTTTGTCAAATTAGGGTGAACATTGGGGGGCGGTGACGGAAAGTTGGACACCTTGTTGTGTTGTTCTTATTATGCCATGAGGCCGAGTTCTCGGCGTTTGGCAGTTATGCTCATGCCGAATTGGGTTTTGATGCGCTTGTCGCGGTACCAGGTGAGATACTCGTCGAGTGCTGCCATGAACCGGTCGGTCGTGGTGCCAGTGAAGTCACGCTGGTGGTGGAACTCCTGTTTGAGTCTGCCGAAGAATCCTTCTGCGGCCGCGTTGTCCGGCGAGCAGCCCTTCCGGCTCATGGAGCGCGTGATTCCGTGGTCCCGGCATATCTGGATCCATCCCGGCCACCGGTAGTGGCAGCCGCGGTCGGAGTGGATCGTGGGCGTCTGACCGGGTTGCAACGTCGTGCATGCCTGCTGAAGCATGGTGTTCGTCAGGCGTGCGTTCGGGCTGGTGCCGATCGTCCAAGCGACGGGCATGCCGTCGTAGCAGTCAATGATGGGTGAGAGGTAGACCTTGCCTGCCGGGATGCTCATCTCGGTGATGTCCGTGACCCATAGCTGGTTCGCGTTGACGGCGTGGAAGTTACGGGCGACCAGGTTCTTGGGAGCCTTACTGATCTCGCCCTGGTAGGAACTGTAGCGGCGCGAGGACTTGAACAGGGGGATGATCCCGTTCGTTGTCATCAGCCGCATGATCCGCTTCGCCGAAACGATCACGGCGGCGCTCCGCAGTTCCAGGTGGATGCGCCGATACCCGTAGCGTTGCCGACTCGCGGTGAACGCGTCACGGATCAGCCCTAACACGGGCGCATTCCTGTCCGGCCTGGCCAAGGCCGTGAGCCGGTAGTAGTAGACGCTGCGCGGCAGGCCAAGCCGACGGGCCAGCATCGCCACACTCCTATGGGTGCGTTCATGCACGCCGCGGATGAGGATGCTCTTCTCCCGTGCTGTCAGGTTGGCCGGGTCTGCGCCCCGCCCTTTTCCCAGTAATTCCTTGGTGGTCTTCAGGATGTCAACCTCCACCTCCAGATCCCGAATCTCCTTTCTGAGGGTTTTGGGGTCGGAGGTCAGGGACCGGATCCGCTCGCGCAAATGCTCGTTCTGCTCGCGCAGGCGCGCCAGCTCGCCGTCCCGGCCATCGTCGGCACTGCCCCTGACATCCTTGGGTGTTCTCATGTCGCTCTCCCGGATCGCGGTGGTCATCAGCCGCTTCCAGTTTCGCACGGTCGCGTCACGCACGCCAAGACCGGCTGCCACCTGCCGCGACTTCACAACGCCAGCAACCACCGCCCGCACCGCAGCCGTGCGCTGCTCCACAGGAACCTCACCCACCCGGATCCGACGTTCCCCCGGAGCCAGCTCGTCGATCCACGCGGCCAACACCTCATGGGATGGATACCCCATATGCCGCATCGTACGACGCAGATTCCTGCCATGCGACAGATAGAACTCCACCGCAGCCTGTTTCCGCTCCACCGTGTAACGACCATACCGCTCACCACGCATGACCGGCATCCCGGTACGCTCTTCAACCAAACGGTCACGATGCCACATCAACAGCGCGCCCTTACTCGGATACCCCAGCTCACGGATCGTATCCGCCGCCGAACAATCAAACCGAACATACAAGTCAACAGCCCTACGCCGCTGCTCCATCGAATACCTCAATGCCGTTCCTCCAATCCCGGAAACTGTCCAAGAAAACGGCACCACCTCGAAAACGAAACACTGACTTGACTAAATACAGTTCGCCCGGCTGATCCGGCAGGGGTGGAGCGGGATCGGGCGCGATCAGGTGCTCAAGGTGATGCGATCCCTGGGGTTCCAGGGCGCGCGTCGGGGCCGGATCCCCGTGAACCGGCGTTCCACCAGGTCCGGGCGTCCGCCCGTGCTCCTGGTGGGGCGCGTGGTCACGGCCGACGCGCCCCGCCCGCCCCCCGGGGGGGCGCTAACCAACCGGGGGCGGGGGGC
>JAKECL010000413.1 GCA_030460725.1 Propionibacterium sp. | reverse complement strand
CGCCACCGCTCCCACGCCGAGCATCCCCTCGCGCACGTCCCTCGCTGCCCGTCGCCGCGAGCGCGCCGCCCCGGTCAGCACCGGCCTCGCCGACCTCGCCCGCCTCGCCCGCACCAAGCTCGCCGACGTCGACCTCATCCGCCCCACGCGCCAGCACCCCCTCAGCCAGGTCGCGTTTGCGCTGCTGGAGCGCCAGGACCTTCTCCTCGATCGTGTCGCGGGCAACCAGGCGGTACACGTGGACGGGTCGGGTCTGTCCGATGCGGTGCGCGCGATCGACGGCCTGCGCCTCCGCCGCCGGATTCCACCACGGGTCGACCAGCACGGCGTAGTCGGCCATCGCCAGGTTCACCCCCACACCCCCGGCTTTCAGGCTGATGAGGAACACCGGGTCGTCGCCCTCCGCGAATCCGCGGATCACCTGCGCTCGCCGGGGCGTTGTCCCGTCCAGGTAGGAGTAGGCGATCCCCGCCTTCTCCAGCCGCTGGGCGATCCGACGCAGATAGCGGGTGAACTGGCTGAACACCAGGACACGATGCCCTTCCTCGGCGGCCCGGCCCAGGAGCGGGAGCAGGACCTCCATCTTCGAGGACGGCGCCGTCGCGCCCTCATCCACCAGGGAGGGATCGATGGCGAGCTGACGCAGCCGGGTCAGGGCCGCGAGCACCTCCACCTGGTGGTGTTCGAGGTCCTCGGCCAGGCCCAGGACCCGCTGACGTTCCTTCTGCAGCAGTCGGTCGTAGACGTGACGGTGCGCCGGGGCGAGCTCCACGTCGAGCACCTGTTCCTGTTTGGGCGGCAGGTCCAGCGCGACGTCCTCCTTGGTGCGCCGCAGCAGGAAGGGGGCAATGCGGCGACGCAGCCGGGACAGGAGCTCACCTCCTGCGTCCTCACCGTGCTCCAGCGGTCTGCGGAACGTCTGGGAGAACTGCTGCGGGGTGCCCAGCAGACCCGGCGCCGTCAGGGCGAACATCGACCAGAGCTCGCCCAGGTGGTTCTCCATGGGTGTGCCCGTGATCGCGAAGACCTGGGACGCACCCACCTTCTTCACCGCGGCGAAGGTGCGTGAAGTGTGGTTCTTCGCGTTCTGGGCCTCGTCGAGCACCACCGCCCTCACGCCCAGGTCCGCGTAGTCCTGCTCCTCCAGGCGCAGCAGGGCGTAGGACGTCACCACCACGTCTGCGCCCCGCACGGCCTCCGCCAGGGCGAGGCCACGCCGGGCCGCGGTCGCCTCGATTGCGACGACGTGGAGGTCGGGCGCGAAGCGCTGCGCCTCCGCCACCCAGTTCGCCACCACCGACGTCGGGGCGACCACCAGCCACGGCGCGCGATCGCCGTCCGCCCCGGGTGGGGTGGCCGGTGCCGCTGCCCCTCCCCCGACGAGGGCGGCCCCGGGGTGCTCACGCTCGTCGAGGACCATGGCGAGGACCTGCACGGTCTTGCCCAGTCCCATGTCGTCGGCGAGCACGCCTCCCAGACCTGAGCGGCGCAGTCGCGCCAGCCACTGGAAGCCCTCGACCTGGTAGGACCTCAAGGTCGCCCGCAGGCCCGCGGGAACGGTGGCAGGCTCGGGTGGGTGGGCCACCGCGTCATGCACCGTCTGGAACCATGCGTGTTCACCGGCCTGGACGACTCCGAGCTGCAGCAATTCCTCCCACCAGGACAGCCGCACGCGCGGCACGCGCAGGGAGGAACGCCGCTGGTCGCTCAGCCCCGCGGCCTCTTCCAGGAGTCTGCGGAGGTGGTCCAGGGCCGGATCGTCCAGGTGCGCGAAGGTCCCGTCGGGCAGGAACAGGAGTTCCTCCCCCAGGGTCAGGGCCCGGACGAGGGCGGCCATGGGGACCTCCACGTCAGCGACCTCGACACGCACCTCCAGGTCGAGCCAGTCCGCGCCTTCGGCGCGTACTTCCATCTGGACCGAGGGCACACCCCCGTCACGCAGTTCGGGCAGGTCCTCCTGCCGCACCTCGACACCCCGCGCCTCGAGCGCCGGGCACACCTCCGCCATCAGGCGCACGACGTCCGCGCCTTGCAACAGTGCGTCCTGGAGCGGGCGCATCGGGTGGCCCGGGGTGCCCGGTCGCCCCGCGCTGCCCGGCCTGTCGGGGCGTCCCTTCCGGCTCGGAGTCTCCGCGGACCCGGCGCGCCCCTCCACCGCGCCCGCCAAACCCGTGAGCATGTCGCAGACCTCACCGAGGAGTGCGCGCTCGGCCTCGCCCTCGTCGACGGACAAGCGATCCCGGCGGTCAATGGGCACGACCCCACCCCCGGTGGCGCTCGGGGTCCGCCCCCCGACGCCGGGGCGGACCCAGGACCAGTGCAGACGCACACCGGGAATGGTCAGCTCACCGGTCCTCGGCTCTGGGGTGA
>JAKECL010000412.1 GCA_030460725.1 Propionibacterium sp. | reverse complement strand
GAGGCACAGCCGTCCCCATCCGGAGGTCTCCCGGGTGGACCACGACGGGTGGACGGTGCGGGAGGTCAGGGCTCCGCTGGGGGTCATCGGATTCGTCTTCGAGGGCCGACCCAATGTGTTGGCCGATGCGGCAGGCGTGCTGGCCAGTGGGAACACGGCAGTGCTGCGCATCGGGGGGGACGCGCTGGGCACAGCGGGCGCCATCCGTGACCTGGCACTGGACCCTGCCCTGGTGCGCAGTGGTCTGCCCCGCGGGGCAATCAGCATCGTCCCCGTGAGGGATCGCTCGGCCGGGTGGGCACTCTTCAGTGACCCCCGCCTGGCGCTGGCCGTGACCCGGGGATCCGGGCGTGCCGTCGAACAGCTCTCCGCCGTTGCACGTCAGGCGGGCATCCCCGTCTCCGCACACGGAACAGGAGGCGCCTGGCTGGTGGCCGACACCACCGCTGACCCGCGCCGCTTCGAGCTGGCCGTGCGCCATTCCCTGGACCGCAAGGTCTGCAACACCCTGAACGTCGCCGTTGTCGTGGCAGACCGCGCCGCAGAACTGGTGTCCGTACTGCTGCGGGCGGCCGATGGCGCAGCCGGTGCCAGGAAGGGGTCCTCGGCCCCCGCGTTCGCCAGAGTGCACGTGGAGTCCGGCAGCACGGCGTGGGTCGCGGAAGCCGAGTTCGAACGCATAGTCCCGGTGGTGCGCGCCGACGGCACCCATGAGGAGCCGCGTGCCTCGCAGATCACGGAGGCCGGTCTCGCACGGGAATGGGAATGGGAGGAGACCCCCGAACTCTCCCTCGTCGTCGTGGAGGACCTGGACCGGGCGATCTCCCTGTTCAACTCCCGCAGCCCGCACTTCGTGGCGTCACTGCTGGCCGAGGACACCCGAGCCCAGGAACACTTCCGCGCACGCGTCGATGCCCCCTTCGTGGGTGACGGCTTCACCCGGTGGGTCGACGGTCAGTACGCCCTGGACCAGCCGGAGCTCGGATTGTCGAACTGGGAGCACGGCAGGCTCCTGGCACGTGGTGGCGTGCTCACCGGTGCGGACCTCACCACCCGCAGGCTCTTCGCGCACCACGAGGATCCCGACCAGCACCGCTGAGCAGTCTCCCCGGGCCTGCGGGGGAGGTGGACGACGCCGTCCGCGTGGGGGACATGGGTCAGTCCGGTCCGGTTCGGGAGGTGAGCGGTCCCGGTCACCACCTCACACGTGCCCGCGCAGGGCATGCAGGGAGAGCACGGCGGTGGCCGTGCGCTGGAAGGGAATGTCCAGACCCGCCCGGTCCGCCATGTCCACCAGGGCGCCGTTGAGGTCGGGCAGCTCGCTCTCCCGCCCTGCTGTGAGGTCACGCTGCATGGAGGTCGTGGAGTCCGCGGAGACGGCATCGAGCTGGTCGAGGACACCACTGAGGTCCGTCGGGGTGAGGTCGACCCCGCGGGTGGCCGCGACCTGCCGGACCTCCTCCAGCGACCGCAGCATGAGTGCCCGGGTGGGCGCGAAGGAGCGGACCTCACCGATGGTTGCGTGCGCGAGGGTGTTCACCGCCCCGAAGGTGGCGATCAGGGCGAACTTCACCCACAGTGCATGGTCGATGTCGCGGTCGGTGCTGGCGCGCACACCCTGGCGACGCAGCGCGGCGACGAGCTCCGCGATCGTGGAGGGGAGAGGGTCACCGGAGTGTGTCGGCGGGGCGTCGGGATCCGGGAGGCTCGGGGTGGGACGCCGGGAAGCGGGGAGGAGATGTTCGCCGACCACCAGTCCCGGGGCGCCACCGATCTGGCGGATGTGGCCGGGGCCCTCGACCCAGGAGACGATGACTGCCAGTCCCGGGACCACGTGTCCACCGCCCAGGGCGTGGACCAGCATCTCCGGTGCGCTCACGCCGTTCTGCAGGGAGACGACCACGGTGTGGGGTCCCACCAGCGGTGCGAGTTCGTCGAGGCCTGCACGCAACTGCGGCATCTTGAGGGCCACGAGCACCAGGTCGACCTCCCCGACGTGGTGGGGGTCTGTGGTGACCGAAGCCGGGTGGACCACCCGGTCCCCGTCGTCGGTGGTGATCCGCAGGCCGTGGGTGGAGATGGCCTCCACGTGGCGCGCAGTGGAGACCAGATGGACCTCCTGGCCGTCGGCGATGAGGCAGGCGCCGAAGTAGCCGCCGATGCCACCGGTCCCGATGAGTGCAATCTTCACGGGGCCAGTCTTCCACGCCTCCCGGAGACGCGGTGCCGTGATGCCCGCGGTGTGGGCGGGTTGATGCGGGTGAGGTTCTGGAGGGGGCGAGTGTGCGTGCATGTGTGAGGGGTGGGGGCCCCCCCGGCCCCCCCCCCCCCCCCCGCGCCGCCCCCCGGACGCTGGGGCCCGGGGGGCCCCC
>JAKECL010000411.1 GCA_030460725.1 Propionibacterium sp. | reverse complement strand
CTGGAGTACAGCCGCCACAATGCCCATGGAACCCTGTTCTACGCGGCGGACCCCTACCGCTCCTCCGACCACGACCCGGTTGTCGTGGGGCTCTCGGACACTCCGCCCACCACGGTGTCCCTGGGACTCCTCAACATCAATGACTTCCACGGTCGCATCGACGACAACACCGTCGCCTTCGCGGGAACCATCGAGGAGCAGCGGGCCGACATCCTCCATCACGGCGGTGGCAGCCTCTTCCTCTCGGCAGGTGACAACATCGGAGCCTCGCTCTTCGCCTCCGCGATCGCTGAGGACCAGCCAACCATCGACGTGCTCAACGCCCTGGACCTGGCCTCCTCCGCCGTGGGCAACCACGAGTTCGACAAGGGCTACCAGGACCTGGTGGAGCGTGTCGTCAACGGAGAGAAGGGCAACAACAAGGCGGAGTTCGCCTACCTCGGAGCCAATGTCTACTACAAGGGCACGACCCTGCCCGCCCTGCCTTCCTACTCCCTCCACACGGTCAACGGCGTGAAGGTCGGCGTCATCGGCGTCGTCACCCAGGAGACACCCACCCTGGTGACGCCCGGAGGAATCGCCGCCCTGGACTTCGGAGACCCGGTCGAGGCCGTCAACCGTGTGGCTGCCATGCTCACTGACGGGAACGACGCCAATGGCGAGGCCGACGTCATCGTGGCCGAGTACCACGAGGGCGCAGGTGCCGGGACGCCGGACGGCGCAACACTGGAGCAGGAGGTCGCAGCCGGTGGCGCCTTCGCCCGCATCGTCACCGACACGACACCCGCTGTGGACGTGATCTTCACGGGCCACACGCACAAGGAGTATGCCTGGAATGCCCCGATCCCCGGGACGGATGGACAGACACGCCCTGTCCTGCAGACAGGCTCCTACGGGGAGAACATCGGTCGCGTCGACCTCACCTACGATCCCGTGGCCGACACGGTGGTGGCCTCTGAGGGACGCAACATCAAGCGCACGACAACGGCCTCGGACACCCTGGTCACCTCCTACCCTCGGGTCGCCGAGGTCAAGGAGATCACCGACGCCGCCCTCGCCGAGGCCGATGAGAAGGGATCCGTACCCGTCGCGAAGGTGAGTGCGGACATCACGACCGCACACGCGGGGGGTGCCTTCGAGAACGGCGCCTATGTCGGTGGCAACCGCGACGACCGTTCCTCCGAGTCCGCCCTGGGCAACCTGGTCGCGGACTCGCTGGTGGAGTCCCTGGCTGCGGAGAACCTGGGAGGCGCCACCATCGGTATCGTCAACCCCGGCGGCCTGCGCAGCGACTTGAAGTTCAAGCACAGTGCAGGTGAGACCGCAGATCAGGACGGTGTCATCACCTATGCCGAGGCCAACGCGGTCCTGCCCTTCGTCAACAACCTGTGGACCACCACTCTGACCGGAGCACAGTTCAAGACGCTCCTGGAACAGCAGTGGCAGCGCGACGCGAAGGGAAAGGTTCCCTCCCGGCCCTACCTGCAGCTCGGCCTGTCGAAGAACGTGTCCTACACCTTCGACGAGTCCCGGCCCGAGGGCGACCGGATCACCTCGATCACCATCGATGGTGCCTCCTTCGACCCCGCCGCCGAGTACAGGGTCGGGAGCTTCTCCTTCCTGCTCCAGGGCGGGGACAACTTCCGCATCCTGGCCCAGGGGAAGGACACTCGCGATTCCGGTCTCATTGACCGTGATGCCTGGATCACCTACCTGACGAAGCACTCGAAGGACACTCCCCTGGCGCCGGACTTCACGCGACGCTCGGTCGCAGCTCCGGCACTGGGGACCGTGAAGCCCGGCGACACCGTCACGTTCACGCTCGGCGCCTCCCCGAGTCAGGACCCGGGAGGCTCACGCGGGTCGCTGGACATGACGTCTCTCGGTGCCCCCGCCACAGCCACGGTCGCGGTTTCCCTCGGTGACCAGGAGCTGGACACCTTCCCGGTCAACGACGGCACAGCCCAGATCTCCGTCCAGATCCCGGAGGGCGCCACGGACAGTTCACTGACCGCGGTCGCCTCTCCCTCGGGCACGGCGGTCACCCTCCCCGTGACCGTCGTGTCCGAGGGCGGCCCTGTCGACCCCGATGATCCCGACAAGCCCGGCAAGGGCGCCCTCGCCCGCACGGGTGCCTCCGACCTGGGCCTGATGGTCCTGGCCGGGGTGCTCCTGCTCGGGACCGGTGCCACTCTGGTCCGCCGCCGCACGACGAGCGACCTGGACTGAGTGAACTCCAGGAGAGGGTGACATCTGCGCGGGGTGAGACCGCGGGGACGGCGCCCTGAGGGGGGTGCCGGCGGGAGTACCGACCACCCACACCAGTAAAAAAACACCCACCCCCCACCCCCGCGGGCGTGGGTCACCGGGTTGCCCCCCGGGGC
>JAKECL010000410.1 GCA_030460725.1 Propionibacterium sp. | reverse complement strand
CGGGTCAGCCGGCCCGGTGGAGATGAATGCCGGAGGGAAGTCCGCGTCCACGTGCTGGGGCAGGCTCGCCCACTGCAGGTGGGGATCACCTGCAGGGTCCTTGGACCCCGTGTAGGCCCACAGCATCGAGTGCACCATCCAGCGTCCCAGCGCGGTGTCGGAGTCGGTGAGGGTGAGGTCGAAGGCCCCCGAGTACAGCACGGTGGCACGCAGACCGCCCGGCAGGTCCGCCCGGGGCAGTCCTGCGGCTTCCGCGTACCCGGGCTGACTGACGGTCATGGCAGCCTGGGCGGCGATGTGGGCCCCGGCAGAGTCCCCTGCCATCACCATCTGCGCGGTGTCCACGCCGTACTCCTGCGCGTGGTCCACCAGGAAGTCCAGGGCGCGGCTCACCTGCTCCACGGGCCTGGGGTAGCGGGCGTTCGGCGCCACCGTGTATTCCACGGCCACCACCGTGAACCCGGCCGCAGCGATGTGGTCCAGGTAGGTGTCCATCCCCTCCTTGGTGCCGGTGACGAAGCCCCCTCCGTGCACCCACACGATGGTGGGCAGCGCTTGTTCGCCTGCCGCCTCGGGTCGGAAGACATCGAGTCGTCCGTCAGGGTCCTGGGCATCCACCACCACATCGCGCTGGGCGAAGATGCCGGTGGGTCGCAGGGCTTCCATGGCCTAGGCCTGCTCCGCGGTGGCCTCGGGCCACAGCTGGCGGATGAGCAGCACAGAGGGCCAGGGGCTCACCCACGCCCACGCAGCGACCGCCACCACCACGACCAGCAGCACCGCGCCGATGCGTCCCAGGACCTTCTTCATCGCCCACCCCCCCCTGCCCCCGCGTGGGGGCGTCGCCCTCGTGAACGTCGGGGGTCACGCACCCGACCACGTCGGATCCTACGCACCCCGCTGCCCGGGACCCGGCCCGCACGGCCTCACTCGGAGAGGTCGCGCCCCAGTGAGGGCACGCCCCTGGGGGTCTCCATCAGCCAGTTGCGGTCGGTCACCATGCGCGACACGGCCAGTCCGACCCCGATGGAGATGATCGTGAAGAACACCGTGAACAGGGCCGCGAGCGCGTCATTGGTCTGGCCGTCGTTGAGGTAGGCCAGGGACCGGTACAGCGGCACACCGGGGATCATGATGACCACAGCCGGCACCGACAGGGTCACACGGGAGAACTTCGTGCTGCGGGCCACCAGCGTCGCCAGCAGTCCCGCGGCCAGGGCCGCCATGCCCACTGCCGCCTGCACGGGCACGTGGACCTGATCGACCAGAAAAAGACGACCCACATTGATCAGGGCACCGATGGCGGCGGCTGCGGCACAGACCTTGGGCGGGGAGTTGAAGAGCATCGCGAACCCGTAGGAGGCAATGAAGGAAGTCCCCAGGCGCAAGGAGTACAGACCGAACGCGGTCAGGTGGTAGTCATAGACCGGGGTGACCGACCAGTCGAAGATCAACGACACGCTCCACACCGCAACGCCTGCGGAGACCACGAGCATGCACACGTAGACCAGACGCGCGATACCGGCCTGGAAGTCCTGGCGGACCAGGTCGATGATGCCGGTGACCAACGGGAAGCCGGGGACCAGGAAGAGCAGGGCAGAGATGAATCCCGCCTGGTGGGTGGGTTCCAGACCCAGCCACTGCTGCGCGGCCCCCACCAGGAGGATGTAGATCGTGGCAGCAACCGCGCCCGAAGCCATCCAGGCCCCGAAGTGGTTCATGCGACGGTGCAACATCTGTCGGCGCAGGAACTGCCCGAAGAACGCAGCCACCGCCACCACTGAGCACTCCACCCAGCCACCGTGGTTGAGGAAGGAGAATCCCGCGCACGCCACACCTGAGGCCAGCGCATTGCCCAACCACCCGTAGAGGGCGGGGACCCGCTCGATGCGGTCCAGGGCCTCATCCACGTCCTCCACCAGGACCTGACGACCCTCCAGGGAGTCCACGTAGTTGGACAGCAGGTCGATCTTGTCGGCGTTGACACCCATGGCGCGCTGCTCGGCCAGCTCGGTGCGGAAGGTGCCCGACGCGTAGGCGGTGGCGATGATCTCGGTGTAGGTGACCTGGGCGTGGTGCTGCTCGATGCCCACCGCGCGGGCCAGCTTGGCCATGGAGTGCTTGACACGGAAGGCAGACGCCCCGCAGGACAGCAGCATCTGGCCCAGGCGCAACACGATGCGCGACTGATGGGCCAGGCGGTCGTGGGCAACCATCCGGTGGATGGTCATGGAGGTGTTTCCGCTGGTGGCGGGCGCACCGGGCGCTCCGGAGGTGGGGATCGTCCGGGATCCGTCCGTCGCGGGCGAGACACTCACCGCGGCAGCCGCACCACTCGTGGCGCGGGGAGCGACATGCGGGCCGACAGCTCCCTGGTCCGCCAGATCCTCACC
>JAKECL010000016.1 GCA_030460725.1 Propionibacterium sp. | reverse complement strand
GCCTCCCACCGACCTGTCTCAGTGCATCGTCATCCCGCCGGTGACATTGATTCCCTGACCCGTCATGTAGGACGCCAGATCCGACGCCAGGAACAGGCACACTCCCGCCACGTCCTGGGGTGTCCCGGTGCGTCCCAGGGGGACCTGGGAGTTGTCCTCGGCCTCGACCTCCTGCGCCGTCATCCCCCGCAGGCGTCCGCCCTCCACCCGTTCGCGGTGCTTCATGGGGGTCTCGATGATCCCGGGGCACACGGCGTTGACGGTGATCCCCAGGTGCGCCTCCTCGATGGACAGGGTGCGGGTCAGACCGAGGACGGCGTGTTTGGAGGCGACGTAGGCGCCCATGCAGCGGTAGCCGTTCTTCGCGGCCTGCGAGGCGACGAGGATGATGCGCCCACCCCGGCCTGCGTCCTCCAACCTCCGGGCGACGGCGCGTGCCACCAGGAAGGAACCCCGGGCATTGACCCGCTCGTCGAGGTCCCAGTCCCCCACCGGGGTGTCCACGACACGGGCCATGGTGGACAGACCCGCACAGTTGACGACCACTGCGATGGTCCCCAGGGACGTCTCCACGGCGCTGGCCAACGCCTCCACCGAGTCTTCATCGGCCACGTCGACATGGGCTCGCCAGTACCCCTCGGGATCCCGCGTCGGGATCCTCTCCTGCCAGGCGAGGTCGGCGCCCACGACCCGTGCCCCCACAGCGACGAAGGCATCGCGCACGCCTGCGCCGATGCCCTGCCGGGCACCGGTGATCAGGACGACCTCACCCTCCAGGGAGGCGAAGGGGCGGGTGAACGCGGCGTTCCCGCCCTCCCCGAGGCTCATGCTCACGCCTCCAGCAGCACGCGCTCGAAGGCGTCGGTGCTGATCCCCTGGTCCAGGACGGTGCGCGCCCACTCCCGGGCGGAGAAGAGGCTGTGGTCACGGTAGTTCCCGCAGCTCAGCGCGTCGGTGGCCGGGACCTCGTTCCAGGTGATGTCCTCGGCGATGGCCCGCAGGGACTCCGTGAGGGCGCCCACCACGTCCTCGACCTCGGGGGCTCCCCAGGTGATGAGGTGGAAGCCCGTGCGGCAGCCGAAGGGCGAGCAGTCGATCACGCCGTCCAGGCGGTCGCGCAGCAGGGAGGCCAGAAGGTGCTCGATCGTGTGCAGCCCGGCCGTGGGGATGGCGTTCTGGTTGGGCTGGACCAGCCGGAGGTCGAAGTTCGAGATCGTGTCTCCCTTCGTGCCCTCCTCCCGCGCGATCAGTCGCACGTAGGGTGCCTTCACCCGCGTGTGGTCCAGTGCGAAGCTCTCGACATCAGCCATTGGTGTGTCCTCCTGTGTGGATCGGTGTCCTCATGTGGTCCCTCCGACGTGCCGACTCGTGGTCTTCGAGCGCCTCGATGGCGCGTTCGACGTCACGGGCGGTGACAGGGAAGGGAAGGTTGTGGATGGTCTTGCCGGCCAGGGTGGCGACGTGGGCGATGGTGCGCACGGCCTCGCTGGGATCCTCGGTGACCCCCAGGTCCCCCAGAGTGCAGGGAAGGCCCAGCGCGTCGTGGACGGCGTCGAGGTCGTCGACCTCCTCCCACCGGCCCTCCAGGGAGAGCTGGACCAGGGTCCCGTAGGCGACCTTCGTGCCGTGGGGTGTCTGCGCCTGCGAGGTCAGTACCGAGATCCCGTCGTGGACGGCATGTGCTCCTGTCGCCCGTCCGAAGGAACCTCCGAAACTGCCGACCAGCCCAGCCGTCATGATGACCACCTGGACCACGCGCCTCCACTGCTCGCTGTCGGTGCCCGCATCCATGTCGGCCAGGGCCTGGGCGCCGTCTCCCAGGAGCACGTCACGGCACTGTCGCGCAGCGTGGGTGGCCAGGCCCACGCACAGGTCCGAGGCGGGGGCTGCCTCCAGGCCACCCACGCACTCGTACCACTTGGCGAGGGTGTCCCCGATGCCCGCCCGGAGGGTCTCCAGGGGCGAGTCCAACAGGATGCGCGGCTCGACGAGCAGAGCCTTGGCCTGGGTGGAGTGGATCTCGTGGCCGATCGGTGTGCCGTCCGCCTCGTACATGACGCTCAGGCACGCCCAGGGAGCGCAGTTCGAAGCCAGGGTCGGCACGAGGATGAGCGGCAGGTCTCCGGCCCGCAGTGCCGCGGCCTTCGCGGTGTCCAGGACCTTGCCGCCCCCCACTGCCAGGACGGCGTGGAGATCGCCCTTCACCAGCAGGTCCGCGATGCGCTCGGACTCCGCGAGGGTGCACTCACCTCCGAAGGGGATGTCGAGGACCTCGATGCCGGACTTCTCCAGGTCCGGCAGGAAGGGGCGCGCCTTGCCGAGCCCCACCTCCCCGTGGACGAGGGCGAGACTGCGGTAGCCGCCCTCGTCGAGGATGCGCACCAGGTCGTCGAGGGCACCCCGCCTGAAGGTGTACTGCTGGGGACCCACGCGGGCGACGAGGCCGCTCTCCTGGGTGACGAGGCGCGGGATCGTGCGCTCACGGAGCAGGGAGCGTGCGGGCGCCGGTGCCAGCCCGGATACCAGTACAGGCTCCGGTGTGAGTGCGGGTGCCGGTGCGGGCGCAGACTGCGGTGCGGATGGGGACGTCGGTGGTGGGGTGGACACCGCTGTGGATGGTGCTGGCCGCGCGCTCACACCTGGCTCCTGCCCTGCGCCCGTGACCACTCCTCCAGGCGCCTGAGCGCCTCGGCCAGGGTGTCCTGATCGTGGACCAGGCTGAGACGGAACCAGCCGCGTCCCTGCTCCCCGAACCCTTCCCCGGGGGCGACTGCCACATGGGCCTCCTCGAGCAGACGCTCGGCCAGCGCCTCCCCGTCCCCGGTTCCCCGGGCACGCACCCACACGAAGAACGTGCCGGGCGTGGCGGCGACGTGCCAGCCCTGGCGTCGAAGTCCTGCGACCACTGACTCCCGCCTGTGGGCGTAGGTGGCAGCGATCCGGCCCACGCAGTCCTGGTCGCCCCGAAGGGCGGCCTCGGCCGCATCCTGGACCGCACCGAAGATCGTCGAGAAGGCCACCGACTGGTAGGCCCTGAGGGCAGCGATGGCCTCGGCGTCCCCCGCTGCGTAGCCGAACCGCCACCCCGCCATCGAGTAGGTCTTGGACAGCGTGGAGATCTCCAGGGCGCGCCCCTCCCCCGTGTCTCCGGAGAGGCTGGAGAGGCTGGAGAGGAGCGAGTAGGCCGCGTCGTGGGCGAAGTCGAGGGAGGAGTAGGCGAAGTCGTTGACCACCAGGGTCCCGTGGGGAGCCGCGGCCTCCAGGACGCTCTCCCAGGTGCGGGGTGTCGCCACTGCGCCTGTCGGGTTGTTGGGATAGTTGAGGAGCAGCATCGCTGCACCTCCCAGGGCCTCTGCCAACCCAGCGGGGTCCGGCTGGTAGCCCAGCGACTCCTCCAGGGCAACGCGCGCCACCTCCACACCTGCCAGGCGGGCGGCATCGAGGTAGGGCGGGTAGCAGGGATCGGGAATGATGATCGTCTCCCCGGCATCCAGGAGCGCCCAGGGCAGTGCCACCAGCGCCTCGTGGGCACCGTGGAAGGCGGTGACCTGGGTGTCCGGGTCGAGCTGGACACCGTGGTCGCGCAGATAGGCCTCCGCGATCGCCTCCCGCACCGATCTCTTCGCGAGGAAAGGTGGATAGGCCTGGTTGCCGGGATCTCCGACGGCATCTTGGGCCGCGCGCACGATGTGATCGGGGGTGGTGAGGTCGGGGTTGCCCTTGGAGAGGTCGATGACGTCGCCGTGCCTGCGACGCGCCCGGGCGATGAGCGCATCGAGGTGGTCGAAGTAGTTGTGGCCCAGGTCCGCCACGCGCCGGGAGGCGAGGCTGCGCCGCGCTCCGGCGGGACGGGCGGTGGCGGGCAGCGTCGCGGATGACGGGTGGGTGAGGGGAGTGGCCGCCATGTCAGCGCCTCCTCGAACGTCGGGCCAGGAGATTGCCCGCACCCTGGATGCCCTGGACCATCACGACCAGGACGATGACGGTGACGAGCATCGTGACGCTGTCGAAACGCTGGTAGCCGTAGGAGATCGCCAGATCGCCCAGACCTCCGCCACCGATCGTGCCCGCCATCGCCGTGGCGCCGATGAGACCGATGGTGGCCGTGGTCAGGGAGAGGATCAGGGAGGAACGCGCCTCGGGCAGGAGGAAGCGCCACACGATCTGCCAGGACGTGGCCCCCATGGAGTCAGCGGCCTCGATGATCCCCTGGGGGACCTCCAGGAGGGAGTTCTCCACCAGGCGCGCGATGTAGGGACCGATGAAGACGACCAGGGGCACGATGGCCGCACCCGTGCCGATCGTCGTGCCGACCAGGAAACGGGTGAAGGGCAGGATCGCGACCATGAGGATGATGAAGGGGATCGAGCGCAGGACGTTGATGACCGGGTTGAGGATGGCGAACACCCACCGGTTCCCCAGCACGCCGCCGGGCCGCGTCACCACCAGCGCGATGCCCAGGACCGTCCCCAGGAGCGCTCCGATGGCCAGGGAGGCGAACACCATGTAGAGGGTCTGGAGGATGCTCTCCAGGAACTGCGCAATGGTGACTGACTTCCCGATCATGACCTGCTCCCCTCTGCCGAGACCTGCACCCCGTTGGCCCGCAGCCTCTCGGCGCCGCGCAGGAGATCACCGGGATCCCCGCTCATCCGGACCACCATGTGCCCCACCGTGTGGTGGCGGATCTCGGTGACGGTGGCCGCCAGGATGTTGACCTCCAGGTGGAAGTCCCGCACGAGTTGGGAGAGCAGGGGACGCCCGGCCCCGTCCCCGGAGTAGACCAAGCGCCAGACGTCCCCGCCCTCGCCGGACTCCGTGAGCGAGGCCGGTGGGGTGCTCGGAACGACTCCTTCGACGAAACGGCGCGTCGCGGGATGGCGTGGGTGGTTGAAGATGTCGAGCACGGCTCCTGACTCGACGATCTCTCCATCCTCCATCACAGCGACCGAGTCACACAGGTCCTTGATCACGTCCATCTCGTGGGTGACGACGATGATCGTCGTCCGGAACTCCCTGTTGACGCGGTCCAGGAGGTCGACGATCTGTGTCGTGGTGGCGGGGTCCAGCGCGCTGGTCGCCTCATCGCACAGGAGGATCGGGGGTTGACGCACGAGGGCGCGTGCGATGCCCACCCGCTGCTTCTGACCGCCTGAGAGCTCACCGGGATGTGCCTGGGAGCGGTCCGCGAGCCCGACGAAGTCGAGGACCTCCTCCACCCGCGCGTCGCGTTCATCGACAGCGACGCCATCGAGGACCAGCGGCATGGCGACATTGGCTGCCACGGTGCGCGTCTCCAGCAGGTTGAAGGACTGGAAGACCATGGCCGTGTGCTTCTTGAGGTCGCGCAGGCCCGACCCACGCAGCCTCTCGACCTCCTGGGCCTCGACCCAGACCCTCCCGGAGGTCGGTCTCTCCAAGCCGTTGACCATGCGGACCAGGGTCGACTTGCCGGCACCGGAGTATCCGATGATCCCCTGGACGGAGGAGACGGGCACGTCCAGCGTCACGTCCCTCAGCGCCTGGACGTCGTGGGAGGCCCCTGCGAAGGTCTTCGACACGTGGGAGAAGCGGACCGCCACATCGGCGCCCGGCGCCGTGTCCTCCGGGCCCGCCAGTGGATGGCCCAGGGCATCCGTCGCGGGACTCACTTCGCGTCCATGTAGGTGGGCAGATGGTAGCCGGCATACTCGTCGTGGGAGGCGATGAAGTCGGCGAACTCCTGGGAGTGGTAGGCGTCGATGATGGCCTGGGCCCAGGGAGTGGACTCATTGCCGGACTTCACGGACACGACGACGGAGTAGTCGTCCTGGAGATCTTCCAGCGCCAGGGCATCTGTCAGCTTGAGACCGCTGGAGACCGCGAAGTTGCCCTGGACGACGGCGTAGTCCAGGTCCTCCAGTGCCCGCACCGCCTGCGTGTTCTCCAGCAGACGCAGGTCGAGGTCGTGGGGGTTCGACTCCACGTCGTTGAGCGAGGCCGTGCCGGGCTCGGTTCCCTCCTTGACGCTGAGCCAGCCGGTGTCCTCCAGGAGGCGGAGGGCGCGGTAGAGGTTCGAGGGCTCGTTGGGCAGGGCCACGCTGGCTCCGTCCGCCACATCGAGCGTGCTGGCGCGCCCGGCGTAGAGGCCCATGGGAGGTCCGGGGACCTGGACGAGGGCGACGTTGTCGAAGCCACGCTGGTCGTTGACGAAGTCCATGTAGACCGGGTGCTGCATGATGTTGGCCTGGATCTCACCGGAGTCGAGGGCCGCGTTGACCTGGATGCCGTCGGTGAAGGACTGGTGGTTGACCGTGTAGCCCTCACCCTCCAGGATCGGCTGGACTCCCTGCTGGAACATGTCCTCGTAGGGTCCCGAGTTGAATCCGATCGTGATCACCTTCGACTCGGCCCCGGAGCTCTGCGCGCTCTCCTGCGCGCCCTGGCTGGCACCGCCGCAGGCCGTGAGCATCACGGACACCACCGCCAGGACGATCACAGCTCCCCTTGCACGCAGTCCTGTGGACATGTGTTTCCCTCCTCGGTGTCGACCCCTGGGGGTCTGGCGGCCTCGGGCCGACGGGAGGACTCCCGCACACGAAAGTCTTGCCGCCAGACGTGGGGGGCACCGCTCCACTGCAGGATGCGAGATCATGTAACAGGCTCATGACCTGCACCATTGCCGGATGGGACATCTGCATCGGGGAGGTCCCGCCACCCCGCACCGCAACCCGTTCAACCGGGGTTGTCGGGCCACCAGGCCCTGATGGCCCACCCACCGGCACCGACCCGGGCACCAGGATCCGGAGCCGGACCCGCCGCAGTGTGGACTGCTACTGCTGGCCCTCCGAGAATGCCCGGCGTCTCTGCTCAAGCTTCATGAGTTCGGTGAAGGTGGCCGTGTAGTCGGGGTCGTCCGGGTCCATGCGTTGCAGGGTGGCGCGGACATCCCCCGTTCGGCGCGTGAGGTCCATGCGCACCAGTGCTCCCATCACGCCACGGGAATAGGCCCTCATCCCTCCGGGCCGGTCCTGGGGCAGGGGGGCCACGGCCAGTTCCGTGACGACGGCGCCCACGACCTCTCCGGCTGACTCGCGCACGGCCTCGTCGAAGGAGCGGGTGGCCGCCGCCTCCGACTCCTCCCCCACCCCCAGTGAGGCCTCCGCCCGGGTCAGCATCTGCGCAAAGGTGTCCAGTCCGCCGGCGGCGCGCCCCGCGTCGTGGACGGCGCGGTGCGCGGGGACCGTGAAGGAGCCTCCGTCCAGTTCCTCGAACCCGGAGCCGATGAGGTCCATGGGGCGTTGCAGGAGCGCTTCCAGTGCCTGGCGCTCGACCCGGGCGACCGGGTCCTCCGGTCCTCGTCTCACCTGTGAGGCGGGCAGGCCGGCACCCGCCATGGGCTCCGGTGCGCCGGGGCGCTCGGCCAGAGCAGACCTGCTCTCCTCTGGTCGTCCCCTCTGTGACTCCGAGTGGCGCACCGCCCGGGTCACCTCGCCCTGCTCCATGCCCAGCCAACCCGCCAGTGAGCGGGTGTACTCGTGGCGCAGCGCGCGGTCCTTGATGCCGGCCACCACCGGTGCGGCACCACGCAGGGCCGCCACGCGGCCCTCCGCGGTGTCCAGGTCCACCTGGTTGAGGACCGAGCGGATGACGAACTCGAAGAGGGGGGTGCGCGAGGCCACCAGGGTGAGCACCGCCTGGTCGCCTCGCTGCATGCGCAGGTCACAGGGATCCAGCCCGGTGCGCTCCACCGCCACGAAGGTCTGGGAGGCGAAGTTCTGGTCTTCGTGGAAGGCACGCAGGGCGGCTGTACGACCGGCTGCGTCCCCGTCGAAGGTGAAGATCACCTCCGCACCCCGCGCGCGCCCTGAGGAGAGCACCACCCCTGCCGCCGGGTCCGCCGCATCCCCCAGCAGGCGACGCACGATGCGCACGTGTTCGGAACCGAAGGCCGTCCCGCAGGTGGCCACCGCCGTCGTCTCCCCGGCGACGTGGGCGGCCATGACGTCCGTGTAGCCCTCGACGATGACGATGCGTCGCTGCCGGGTGATGTCGCGCTTGGCCAGGTCCAGGCCGTAGAGCACCTGGGACTTCTTGTAGATGGCGGTCTCGGGGGTGTTGAGGTACTTGGGTGAGTCCTCGTCCTCGTCGAGTTTGCGGGCACCGAAGCCGACGGTCGCACCCGTGATGTCTCGGATGGGCCACATGAGGCGCCCACGGAAACGGTCGTAGACCCCGCGACTGCCCGGGCTGCCCAGGCCCGCGGCCTGGATCTCCGCATCGGTGAATCCCCGCGAGCGCAGCACCCGGGTGAGGTGGTCCCAGCCCTTGGGTGAGTATCCCACCCCGAAGTGGCGGCTCATGGCCTCGGTGAATCCGCGCCCCGCCAGGAAGGCACGCCCCACATGGGCCTCGGGGGTGGCCAGCTGGGACTGGTAGTACTCCTCGGCCACGCGGTGGGCGTCCAGCAGTCGCTGGCGCCGCCCCGGTTCCTCCGTGCGGACCTGCTTGCCGCCCTCCTCGTAGTGCAGGGTGATGCCCGCGCGCTGGGCGAGCATCTCCACGGCCTCGGAGAAGGAGAGGTGGTCGATCTTCTGCACGAAGGAGATGACGTCCCCGCCCTCCCCGCATCCGAAGCAGTGCCACAGGCCCACGGCGGGACGCACGTGGAAGGAGGGGGTGCGTTCGTCGTGGAAGGGACACAGGCCCTTCTGGGAGTCCACGCCCGCGGTGCGCAGGGCCACGTGCTCCCCCACGATCTCCTCGATGCGGCAGGCCTCACGCACGGACGCGATGTCCTCGCGTCGGATCAGGCCAGCCATGGCGAACAGTCTAGGCGCTGGCGGGACAACCCGGAGGGTGTCCCCGGGGTCCGTGCGCCGCAGGCGAACAGGGGTGTCGTGGCCCCCGCCGCCGGGGTGACCTCGCCTCAGACGGAAGTGACCTGGGGGGTTCACCGCGGCCCGGACGCGCAGGTCCCGCCCCGGAGCCGGCTCCCTCAGAACTGGGTGGACAACATCCCACACAGCCGGGCGTGCAGGCGAGAGGCCGAGGGATCGGTGAGACTGGCGACCTGGTCGATGACCGCGCGAATCCGCCCGCATTCACCCTCCGCCTCCCGCCACCCCATGGCGAAGGGCTCCTCCAGCTCCTCGGGGCCGCCCTCGTACAGGGCATCGACCAGGTCGGCCAGCAGTGTGCGCTGGTGGAGGTAGACGGGTTCGGTCTCCCGGGGGCTCATGACGTAGTGGACGGCCATGCCCTTGAGGACCTGGATCTCCGCGCGGGTGGTGGCCGGGACCACCAAGTCCGCTCCGTGGCGACCCAGGGGCCCGTCGCCGAAATGCTGCCGCGTGGCGGTGACCGTGGCGGAGCAGAAGCGGCCGATGAGCTGGCTGGTCATGTCCTTGAGGTGGGCCATGTCCGCGTAGGAGCCGGAGTCCGAGTGCAACCAGGCGGGCATGGAGACCAGACGCTCGATCGCCTGCGCCAGGTCGTCGGCACTGACCGAGGGGCCGTACCACTCCAGGGTGGAGGAGATGACGGCCTCAGTCTCCTCATCGGTGGTCAGTCGGGCCAGGTCCATCTTGCGCGTGGCCACCGCGTCCTCGACATCGTGCACGCTGTAGCCGATGTCGTCGGAGAGATCCATGATCTGGGCTTCCAGGCACCGTCTGCCCTGCTCCGCCCCCTGACGCATCCAGGCGAAGACCTCCGCATCCTCGGCGTAGACGCTGTACTTGCGTGTCGACTTCTCGGGATCCGGGCCGGCTCCGCGCAGCCAGGGATACTTCGCGATGGCATCCAAGGTGGCGCGCGTGAGGTTGAGACCCGCAGGCGTGCCCTCCGGTGTCAGCACCTTGGGTTCCAGGCGGGTGACGATGCGCAGGGTCTGCGCATTGCCCTCGAAGCCACCGGCGTCCACAGCCAACTCATCCAGAACGCGTTCCCCGTTGTGGCCGAAGGGCGGGTGGCCCAGGTCGTGGGCCAGGCACGCAGCGTCCACCACGTCGGGATCAGCACCGAGCTCCTTCCCCAGTTCACGCCCCACCTGGGCGACCTCCAGGGAGTGGGTGAGCCGTGTGCGCACGAAGTCGTCGGAGGAGGGCCCCAGGACCTGCGTCTTGGCGCCCAGGCGCCTCAGCGCCGAGGAGTGCAGGACCCGGGCACGATCGCGCTCGAAGTCGGTCCGGGCAGGGTTCTTCGGATTCTCGGTGACGAAGCGGGCCCGGTCCCATGGACCGTAGTGACCCCCGGCGGCTCCGTCCTGACCGGTCAGAGGCTGGTCGTGGGGGCCGACCTGTGGTGTTCCTGGACTCACGCGGACAGCCTATCCCGTGCTTCCGTGTACGCCCCGGCTGGAAGATGGGTCACAATGGGGACGTGACCGAGACCGCACCAGCCCCCGCGCACGCGCCCCTTCCCCTCGGGGTCACCACCACCCTGGTCCACCGGATCCAGCGTGGTCACTTCCCCTGGTGGCGGCGGGCCGTGGTGTGCGACCTGGCGGACGGTCTGGATGACGGGGAGCTCTCAGAGGTCGAGGGCATCATCCTGGACATGGCGCGCACCGGATTCACTGCGGTCCTGGTGCGTCCCTCGCACTCCGACATCCTCCTCGACGACCAGCCCCTGCACCGCTTCATCACCCGTGTCCACAATGCCGGGCTGAAGGTCATCGTCAGACTGGCAGGCGCCACGCCGGCAGGAAGCACGGGCGCCACCTTCATCGACCTGGAGTCTGGTGTGACGACACTGGTGCTGCGCACCCGCGCAGCCCTGAAGGCGGGGGCCGACGGCATCGACCTGGGTCGCATCGACGACACCTGCGGGAGCGCGCACGCGCCCGACCCCGCACGACAGGCGGAACGCGCGGGGAAGTTCTCCCAACTGGTGCGCATCCTGCAGGCCGAGCTCGCCGATTTCGACAGCCTGCCGATCCTGGCGGCCGAGGCGAGCATCTTCGATGCTCCCTCCTTCCGCCGCCACCTGGAGGAGGAGTGGTTCCACCATCTGCGTGACGATTCCCTGACCACCTGCCCCTGGGACTCCGAAGCACTGCGCTCCCGGGTCCGCGACTCATTGCACGACCGCGACCAGCTGGGACATGTCGCCGCGTGGCACGCCTCCGGGCGTGCGGCGAATGGGTGCGCGGACATCCCCGAGCCCGGGTCGTGGGAGGAGGGGGTCTCCCCGGCCAGACGCGCGGCCATGGCGCTCTACGAGCTGTCGGCCCCCGGGGCCGTCTACGTCCCCTTCGAGCACCTGGCAGGGCGGTTGCAGCCCGTGGCAGCCGGGCGCATGCACCGCACCTGGGCCGGGGACGAACTCGCCTCCGGTGAGGCCCGTACCCTGGCCACTGCGCTGCGCCTGCGCACCGAACGCGCCATGGGATCCGGCTCCTATGCCTTCGTGGACAATCTGGAGTGGACCCATCAGGGGGTCGGGGTCCACATCTGCGCGGGGACCATGGTGGTGCTCAACACCTCGAACGCCCCGGTGGTGGTGCCTGCCGAACACCGCCTCCTGGTCTCCTCCGCCGCAACGGGTGGCCATCTCGTGCACCACCCGGGGACACCCACCACGGTGCCACCGGAGTGCTGCGCCTGGTTCGACACGGCCCGCGTCCAACCCGCCCCCTTCGAGCACACGGACTGACGACACACCCTCCCGGGGACGCGACGACGCCTCTCCGCGGTTCCGGGACCGCGGAGGGTGTCCTCCCCTGGTCCCACACCGGATCTGCGTACCTCCTCAGGGCCTGCGCATGTGCTCCAGGGCTGTTGCCACCTCACGGGCACTGAACTGACCGGGGGCGCTCCCCCGCCCCACGGTCGCAAAGGTCGCGGCACTGCCCAGGCTCTCCCCACCGATGCGGGTGAGGGCACCGGCAGGACCCATGGAGATCGCGATGACCGGGACACCCAGGTGCACACGCGCCCACATCTGGGCGTTGAGCACGGGGAACATGTCCCAGGGGTCCCGCTGACGGTAGGCCACCTTCGCCACGTCGGCCCCCATGTCGCGCATGGCGACCAGACGGGCGATGATCTCCTCCTCGGGGGGTGTCGCCGCGAAGTCGTGGTGGGAGGCAATGACACCCGCACCCTGCGCGTGGGCGGTCTCCATCAGTTCCTGGGCACCCTCGCGCTGGTACTCCACGTCCACCGCATCCGCCCCCACACGCGCCAGCTCCGTCACGACACGCGCGTACCCCGCGGCATCCAGGTCGGCGTGGCCGCCCTCGTGGGTGGTGCGAACGGTGGCGAGCAGCGGCACAGGACACGCGCTGCGCAGGAGGGCCAGCACCGCACCGAGCTGCGCGTCAGAGCGCGCTCCCCTCCCCAGCTCCTCCAGGTGGTCGACCCTCCACTCCACCAGGTCCACGGGCTGACCGTCCAGGGCCCTGCACTCGACGCGCAGTTCCTCAGGCGTCGAACCCGGCAGGGGCACGATGATGCGGGTCGGGCCACCGAGTTCCACCCGCCGCGATCCGCGACCGACCACGACGATGCGCCGGACCGGGGCGTCTCCCAGGGTGGCAGACGCCTCCCCCGGCCCATCAG
>JAKECL010000409.1 GCA_030460725.1 Propionibacterium sp. | reverse complement strand
GCCCCGCCGGGCCACGGCGGGTGGGGCGGCCCCTGCGGGACGCCGGGGGGCCGTCCCGCGCGCGACGCGCTGGGAGGCCGCGGAGGGCAGGCGGGGGCGGCGCGCGGGGCGCGCCACGGAGACCTGGTCGAAGTGGGCGGCCTCCAGGAGGATGTCGGAGGTGGTCCTCCCGACCTCGGAGTAGCGTCCCCCCATCACCCCCGCCATGCCGATGATGCGCGAGCCGCGCTCGCCCTGTGGGGAGTCGGTGATGAGGAGGTCCTCGGGGTCGAGTTCACGCTCGACCTCGTCCAGGGTGACGAGTGTCTCCCCCGCGTGCGCGCGACGTACGACGATCGGGGCCTCCAGGTCCGCCAGGTCGTAGGCGTGCATGGGCTGCCCCAGGTCCAACATCACGTAGTTGGTGACGTCCACCGCCAGGGAGATCGAGCGCATGCCCGCCATCTCCAGCCGCTCGACCAGCCACTTGGGGGAGGTGGCCGAGGGGTCCACGCCGCGCACGATGCGCGTGACGAAACGGTCGCAGCCCACGTGGGCGCGAATCGGAGTCACGTCCTCGACCTCGACGGGGAAGCCGTCCGGCGTGGCGGCGGGCAGCGCCTCTGCAAGGTCGGAGGCCAGTCCGTGATCCGTGAAGACGGCCCCCGTGGAGTGGGAGTACTCCCGGGCGATGCCGCGCATGGAGAAGCAGTAGCCCCGGTCCGGGGTCACATTGATCTCCAGGACCTCCTCCCCCAGCCCCAGGAAGGAGATGAGGTCGCTGCCCGGGGCGGGGATCTCACGGTCGGGGAACAGCTGGGTGAGCACGATGATGCCCGAGTGGTCCTCCCCCAGTCCCAGCTCACGCGCGGAGCAGATCATGCCGTCGGAGAGGTGCCCGTAGGTCTTGCGCGGGGTGATGGGGAAGGGACCGGGCAGGACCGCGCCCGGCAGGGAGACGACCACGAGGTCGCCCTCCTCGAAGTTGTGCGCCCCGCACACGATGCCGCGGCTGGGGAGCTCGGAAGGCTCCTTGCCCGCACCCGGTGCGTCGTTGTGCTCGCCCACGTCCACACGGCAGTAGTTGATGACCTTGCCGTTGTGCTGGGGCTCCTCCACCCGGGTGAGGACGCGACCCACCACCAGGGGGCCGGTGACGCGAGCCGGGTGGATGGCCTCCTCCTCCAGGCCGACCCGCACCAGGGCGGCCGCGAGCGAGTGTGCGTCGGTACCCGGCTCCACCGCGACGTGGTCGCGCAGCCAGGAGATCGGAACCATGGGCATGTCAGTGTCCCCTTCCGGTGAGACCGAATTGCTGGGAGAAGCGGACGTCGCCCTCGACGATGTCGTGCATGTCGGCGATGCCGTGGCGCAGCATGAGGGTGCGCTCGATCCCCATGCCGAAGGCGAAGCCGGAGAACTCCTGCGGGTCGATGCCGTTGGCACGCAGGACGTGGGGGTTGACCATCCCGCAGCCGCCCCATTCGATCCAGCCCGCACCCCCCTTCTTCTGGGGGAACCACAGGTCCATCTCTGCACTGGGCTCGGTGAAGGGGAAGAAGGAGGGGCGCAGCCGCGTGCGGGCCTCGGGCCCGAACATGGCGCGCGCGAAGTGGTCGAGGGTGCCCTTGAGATCGGCCATGGTGAGGTGGCGGTCCACCGCGAGGCCCTCGATCTGGTGGAAGACGGGGGTGTGGGTGGCATCCAGTGCATCGGAGCGCACGACCTTGCCGGGACAGGCGATGTAGAGGGGGACGCCGCGGGCCAGCATGGCGCGCGACTGCACCGGAGAGGTGTGGGTGCGCATGACCAGGTGCGCATCGGCCTCCGCCTCCCCTCCCACCGAACGCCCGTCGACGTAGAGGGTGTCCTGCATCTGGCGGGCCGGGTGGTCGATGTCGAAGTTCAGCGAGTCGAAGTTGAACCACTCGTGTTCGATCTCCGGGCCCTCCGCGATCTCCCACCCCATGGCGACGAAGAAGTCGGCGACCTCCTCCATGAGGGTCTCCAGTGGGTGGCGCGCTCCCAGGGGGACACGACGCGTCGGGACGGTGACGTCGAGCGCCTCCTCCACGAGGACCTGAGCCTCGTGGGCAGCCGCCAGCACCTCCTGGCGCGACTCCAGCGCCGCCTGGATGCGGTGCCGGGCACCGCCCAGGTTGCGCCCGGCAGCCCCCCGGTCGGCGGGCTCCAGGGAGCCGATGGTGCGATTGGCGGCCACCAGGGGGGCCGTGTCACCCAGCAGGGACTGGCGGACCTCGCGCAGCTCCTCCAGTGTGGAGGCGGCCTGGAGATCGCTGAGGGCCTGGTCGACCAGGGCCTGCACGGCGCTGGTGTCGAGGGGATTGAGGTCAGGGGCGTCTGCAGCCATGTCCTGCTTCCTCGGTCGGGGGTGGGGCTGGAGGGGCCCTGGGGCACCGG
>JAKECL010000408.1 GCA_030460725.1 Propionibacterium sp. | reverse complement strand
TCCCCGGTTCCTGCCGATCGCGGATGTGTCCTGACATGCGCACCAGCCAGGTGGCCGCTCAGGCCCATGCACCCGACCCCGTGGGTGGAGCCCCACGCGTGTGGATCATCGACGAGGAGTGGGGGGACGTCACCTTCGAGGCCGACCTGGTCCGCCAGGCCTTCCCCAGCGCCCAGGTCCTCCACTCCGGCTACGCCCACGAGGGCGACCTCGCCTCCTTCGGGCGCACCTGTGACCTGGTCATCGCCCAGATCTACGCCGACCTTCCCGCCGAGGTCATCGACCAGTTGGACAACTGCCGGGGGATCGCCGTGATGGGTGGCGGCTTCGACCGTGTGGACGTCGCGGCCGCCGCGCGACGGGGCATCCCGGTGACGAATGTGCAGGGCTACTGCGCGGAGGACATCGCCCAGTACGTCCTCACCGCGATCCTCCTGGACGCCAAGACACCGGTCACCGCCGTGGCAGAGGATGGTCGCCCTCGTCCCTGGGGGTTGCAGGCCTACCCCACGCTGCCCACCCTCGTGGCGGGCCGTGCCCTCCTGGTCGTGGGCTACGGCAGGATCGGGCGGACCGTGGGCGCACGCGCCCGGGGAATCGGGATGCAGGTCCTGGCCACCGACCCCCACGTCGACGCGCAGGCCATGGCCGCCGACGGCGTGGAGAAGGTCGAATGGGACCAGGGATTCTCCCGGGCGGATGTCGTCTCGCTGCACTGCAACCTCGGCCCCGGCACACGCGGAGTGGTGGGGGCACGCGAGTTCGCGCTCATGGCCGACCACGCCCTGCTGATCAACACCTCCCGTGGTGCGGTCCTCGACGAGGACGCACTGGTCGGGGCGCTGCAGGCAGGAGACATCAGGGCAGCCGTCCTGGACGTCGTCACCACGGAGCCCCCGACCCACCGGGAACCCATCTTCCACACCCCTCACGTCACCCTCACCCCACACGTCTCGTACGTCTCGTACGAGTCGATCTCCGAGCTACGCACCCGTTGCGTGCGCAACGCACTGGCCATGTACGCCGGCCAGGTGCCGACGGACTGCGTGAACGCTGATCTCCTCCCCGGGCCGGCCCTGGCCTGCGTCGCACCACACGAATGGAAAGAGTGATCCCATTGAGCAGTCTTCCCGGGCGCCGACGTGCCCTCCTCATTCCCGCCCTGCTGCTGACCACCGTGCTGGGCCTGTCCGCCTGCGGGGGCGGTGGAGGCGCGGAGTCCGACTCCGGGTCCGCCTCCGGTGCTGCCTCCGACGCCACCGTGACCATCGCGCGGTCCTCCTGGATCGGCTTCCTGCCCCTGGACCTGGCCGTGGAGAAGGGATTCTTCAAGGACCACGGTGTGGACGTGACCGTGACCTCCTTCGAGTCCAAGGCCGACTCCCGCGCGGCCCTGATCGCGGGGGAGGTCCAGGGCATCGCCACCACCATCGACACCCAGGTCATGTCTGCCGCCCAAGGGGTGGACATGAGTGTTCCCCTGGTCCTGGACACCTCCTACGGCGGTGACGGGCTGGTCGGCAAGAAGGACATCACCTCCTTCTCCGACCTCAAGGGACACACCGTCGCCCTGGACACCACCGGCGGCGCCAGCTTCTTCTGGTTCAACTACGAGTTGAAGGAGAACGGGATGACCATGGATGACGTCAACGTCACGTCCATGAGCTCCGGGGATGCCGGCAGTGCCTTCATCGCCGGTCAGGTGGATGCCGCCATGACCTGGGAGCCCTGGTTGTCCAAGGCCAAGGAGACCGACTTCGGTCACGTCATCCTGGACTCCAAGGACGCCCCCGGCATCATCCTGGACACCCTGGGGTTCAGCAAGGACTTCGTGACCGAGAACCCGGAGGCCGTCCAGGGCATCGTGGACGGCTGGTTCGACGCGTTGGACTACCTCAAGGCCAACCAGGACGACGCCGTGTCCATCATGGCGGATGCCTCGGGCCTGTCGGTGGCCGACCTCACCGGTGAACTCGCCGGCATCCAGTTCTACACGCGGGCGGAGAACGCCGAACTCTTCGGCACGACGCAGGCCCCCGGGGACCTCTTCAATGTCGCCGAGACCGCCAGCAAGCTGTGGGCCGAGAACGGCCTGACCGACCGGGAGGCCGACGTGTCGGCCCTGCTGGACCCCAGCTTCGTCCAGTAGCACCCCACCTGAACCATCACAGGCCCCGGGGCTCCGGGCGGGCGGTTGACGCGGAGCCCCGGAGGAGGGAGACACCGTCATGACTGTCAGCATCGTGAGGACTGAGACGACAGAGTGGGCAGGGGAGGCCGCCTCGCCCTCGTCCCGTGTCTCGGGGACAGGGGAGGGGAGGGCCATGGGCTCGCCACTGGAGCGGTTGCGGGGGGCATACACCCCCAAGGGAGGGATACCCGGGAGGGCCGGACTGGCACTGTCGGTCTGCTC
>JAKECL010000407.1 GCA_030460725.1 Propionibacterium sp. | reverse complement strand
CCCACAGGAGACCCCATGACCCACCGAGACCTCCACGTCATCATTCCCGCAGGCGGCGCCGGTACCCGACTCTGGCCGCTGTCGCGACGCAGGCGTCCGAAGTTCCTGCTGGACCTCACCGGGGCCGGGCGCACCCTGCTCCAGGCGACGGTCGACCGCCTGGAGGCGCGGGCCGCCTCCATCACGATCGTCACGGGTGCCGCACACCGTGATGCCGTACTGGCTCAGCTGCCCGAGTTCGACGGGCACCCCGACCGCTTCGTCGTCACCGAACCCTCCGGACGGGACTCCATGCCCGCCATCGGACTGGCCACCTACCTGGTCAGACGCCGGTACGGGGCCGATGCAGTGGTGGGCTCCTTCGCGGCTGACCATCTGATCGCCCGTCCCGATCTCCTGGTGACAGCGGTGGACGCTGCGGCCGCAGCCGCGCGGCAGGGGTTCGTGACCACGATCGGGATCACCCCGACGGAGCCCTCGAGCGCCTATGGCTACATCCACCCGGGTGCGGCGCTGGACCTGCACCGGGTGCGCAGGGTGGAGAGTTTCGTGGAGAAGCCGGATGCCGCGACCGCCGCGCGCTACGTGGACCAGGGCTACCTGTGGAACGCCGGCATGTTCCTCATGGGGGCCGGTGTGCTCGCGGGTCACCTGGCCCGCCTCCACCCTGAGCTGGACGAGGGGCTGGAGGCGATCGCAGACGCATGGGGCGGACGCGACCAGGACGAGGTCCTGGACTCCACCTGGCCGCACCTCAGGCACATCGCCATCGACCACGCCGTCGCCGAGCCGGTGGCCGCGGAGGGCGGGGTGGCCGTGGTCCCCGCGGATCCTGGGCTCGGATGGACGGATCTGGGGGACTTCCGCGCGCTGGACGAGCTGGACACGCGGGTCGGTGACGCCTTGCGGGTGGAGGCGCCGGGAACCGTGGTCCACGTCGGCACCGACCAACGCGTCGTCCTGGTGGGGGTGGAGGACCTGGTGGTGGTGACCACCCCGGATGCGATCCTCGTGACCCGCGACGCCGCTGCCCAGAAGGTCAAGGAGGCGGTGGATGCGCTGGCCCAGGAGGGGCGCACCGACCTGCTGTGACCGAGGGGACCGCCTCCGATGCCACCTCCCGGCCCGCGTCCCAGCAGCGGGCCAGCACGGATCAGCCTCAGCGGGGCCGGGATCTCACCGCTCAAGGGTTGCGATTGGGCAACGACGCATGGGAGAGGAGGGTGCGAGGCGACTCGCGTCGCCGTCCGCTGGCTAGGATAGTGTGACGTACCGTCTCGACGGTCGCCCCCCCATCGTCCCAGGAGGACAGACGTGAAGAACACCCTCAAGTTCGGCGCCGCCACGGCGGTTGCCGCCCTCGCCCTCACCGCGTGCGGAGCTGCTCCGGAAGCAGAGTCCGGAACCCAGTCGGGTTCGGACCAGTCCGGTGCCGCCGCAGGCTCGATCAAGGCCTGCATGGTCTCCGACTCGGGCGGTTTCGATGACAAGTCCTTCAACCAGTCCGGCCACGAGGGCATGGAGCGCGCCAAGAGCGAGCTCGGCATCGAGGTCGACTATGCCGAGTCCCAGCAGGACGGCGACTTCACCCCCAACATCCAGAACATGGTCCAGGGTGGCTGCGACGTCATCTTCGGCGTCGGCTACCTCATGGCTGATGCGATGAACGCGGCCGCCAAGGCCAACCCCGACGTCAAGTTCGCCCTGGTCGACTCCACCTTCGCGGACGCCCCGGAGAACTCCAAGGCCCTGGTCTTCAACACGGCCGAGGCCGCCTACCTGGCCGGCTACGCCTCTGCAGGCATGACCCAGACCGGCACCGTGGGTACCTACCTGGGCATGCAGATCCCCTCCACCGCGGTCTTCGCCGACGGCTACGCCGACGGCATCGCGAAGTACAACGAGGCCAACGGCACCGCCGTCAAGCTGCTCGGCTGGGACAAGGCCGCCCAGACCGGCATGGCCACCGGTGACTTCACCGACACGTCCAAGGGCAAGCAGTTCACCGCCCAGCTCATCGAGCAGGGCGCCGACATCGTCATGCCCGTCGCCGGACCCGTCGGAGAGGGCACCCTGGCCGCCGCCAAGGAGTCCGGGAAGACCTCGGTCGTGTGGGTGGACGCCGACGGCTTCGAGACCCAGCCCGACTTCGGTTCCCTCATCCTGACCTCGGTGATGAAGGAGATCGGCCAGTCCGTCTTCGACACCGTCAAGACCGTCCAGGACGGCTCCTGGACCCACGACGACTACATCGGCACCATCGCCAACGGCGGTGTGGGCATCGCCCCGTTCCACGACTTCGACTCCAAGGTTTCCGCTGAGCTGAAGTCCCAGCTCGCCGACCTTGAGTCCCAGATCAAGGACGGCACCATCAAGGTCGAGTCCGCGAACTCGCCCAGCTGACACACCGGGGAACGCACCCCAGCGCCCGGGGG
>JAKECL010000406.1 GCA_030460725.1 Propionibacterium sp. | reverse complement strand
TGGTCGACCTCGTCAATCCCTTCATCGGCACGCAGGACGAGGGCAACACCTACCCGGGGGCAGCCATGCCCTTCGGCATGGTGCAGTTCTCACCGGACAACGGGCACAACGTCGGCTACGACCACACACGGGAGTCGATCCGCGGCTTCTCCCTGGTCCATCTCTCCGGGGTCGGATGCTCACTGGGTGGGGCGCTACCGATGTTGCCGACCACCGGGGACGTCACCTCGACCGACAACTCGACGTATGCGTTGAAGTACTCCCACGACCACGAGGACGCCTCGGCGGGACAGTACTCCGTGGATCTCCAGGCCCCTGCCGGCACCATCACCGCGGAGCTGACGGCAACCCCGCGGACCGCAGTCGCCCGCTACACCTTCCCCGAGACCGACAAGGCCACCGTGCTGATCAACACGGGACAGGCCCTCAACACGGTGGTGAGCTCCTCCGTCACGGTGGTGGACAGGCGAACCGTCGACGCCCAAGTCACCACGAAGGGCTTCTGCCAGGACACGCCCGAGGTGACCTTCCACACCCGGACCGTCTTCGACCGCGACGTCGAGGCGGCCGGGACCTGGTCCGGAGACACGGTGACCTCGCAGAGTTCCACGCAGGGCGGGGGACGTCGTGGAGCATGGGTGCAGTTCGACACGACCGACGGTGACCGCACCGTGGAGGCGCAGACCTCACTGAGCTACGTGGATGCCGCCGGCGCCACCGCCAATCTCCTCGCAGAGGCGTCGACACACGACCAGGCCCTCGCACTGGCCAAGTCGGCATGGGAACAGCGACTGGAGTCGATCAGGATCGAGTCCGGCGACGCGACCCAGAGCCGGATCTTCTACTCCTCCCTCTACCGCAGCTTCCTGGCACCGAACATCGGCAGTGATGTCGACGGGCGCTACACCGGATGGGACCAGAAGATCCACACCGAGGACGACCCGGACTTCACCTACTACCAGAACTTCTCCCTCTGGGACACGTACCGCACCCAGGAACAACTCGTCGCCCTGCTGGACCCGGCCACGGCCGCCGACCAGGCCCTCTCACTGGTGCGCCAGGGCCAGCAGTCCGGATGGCTGCCCCGCTGGGGGTTCGCCACCGTCGAGACGAACGTCATGACCGGGGACCCGGGTACCGCGTGGCTGGTGTCCGCGTGGTCACAGGGGCTGCTCGCGGGACACGAGGAGGAGACCTATCAACTCCTGCTGGCCAACGCCGACGGGGTCCCACCCACCGACTCGTTCGCCAACGGGCGTGCCGGCAATGTGGAGTACATCCGCGACGGATACGTCCCCCAGGACCCCTCGACCCGCAAGGGCCCGGGTGACTACGACTTGGACCACGGTGGCTCGGCCACCCTCGAGTACGCACTGTCCGATGCCGCCCTGTCGACCATGGCCCGAGCGCTCGGGCACACCGAGGATGCGGACCGACTGGCGGCACGGGGAACCAGCTACCGCAACATCTTCGACCCCGCCACCGGGAACTTCCGGGCACGTGACCGCTCCGGCGCCTTCTACGGGAGCAGCGACCCCGCCCAGGCCCGAGGCTTCCACGAGGCCGCAGCCTCCCAGTACACGTGGCTTGTCCAGCAGAACCCGTACGACCTCATGGACCTCCTCGGTGGGAGGGAGGAGACCGTGTCGCGCCTGGACCACTTCTTCGCCTTCCCCGAGGTCGCCTCGGACCCGTCGGGCACAGCCAGGAGCAGGTGGGTGACTGGGACCTACGACTACTACGGGTTCGACACCTACAACCCCAACAACGAACCTGACCTCCACGCTCCCTACATGTACCTGTGGGCCGGACAACCGTGGAAGACCTCCGACGTGATCCGCGCGGCGCGCACCCTCTTCACCGACGGCCCCACTGGTGTCACGGGCAATGACGACCTGGGCACCATGTCGGCCTGGTACGTGCTGGCATCCATCGGGCTGTACCCGTCCGTGCCCGGACAGGACCTGTGGAGCATCTCGACACCCGCCTTCGACAAGGTCACGATCAGCCGCCCCGACGCGAAACCGCTGGTGCTGGAGGCTCCCGGGCTCTCCGACTCCGCCCGCTACATCCAGGGGGTGGAGATGGACGGACAGGCCTGGGACACGGGCTATGTTGAGGACGCGACACTGGATGACGTCTCCCGCGTCGAGTTCGAGGTGGGGGAGACCGCCTCCACATGGGCGACGGGGGAGGGTGCAGCACCGGCACCGATGATCGGGGCGAACTCGGTGCAGCAGCGTCTCTCCGTGTCCGCCGTCCCGAAGAACCTGTGGACGTCACCCGGCGACACCCTCACGGTGGAGGCCACGGTCATCGCGCAGGGGGCAGGGACGGTCACGGGGACCCTCGATGCGGCCATCGACGGTCTGAGCGTCGACCCGGGACAGGTCGGGTGGAGCATCGACTCCGACGGTCTGAACGGCCAGCACACCGCC
>JAKECL010000405.1 GCA_030460725.1 Propionibacterium sp. | reverse complement strand
CTGCCACCGCCCCGCGCAGAGCGCAGGCGCCTGCCCCACGCCGTCCTCCTGGCCGTGGTCGGAGCCACCGCCCCGCGCAGAGCGCAGGCGCAGACGCAGGCGCAGACGCAGACGCAGGCATCTGCGGTCCGAACGCGAACGACCTGGACCGGGACCGCTCGCGTCTGGTCCAGATCTACCGGGACCGGGGTCTCTCCGGCGACCTCCCCGAGCAGGTGGCCGACCAGCTCCTGGCCCACGATCCACTGCACGCCCGCTTCGAGGCCGAGCATGGCGTCGCCGAGCCCCCGAGCAGCACCCACGCCACCCTGCAGAGCCTCGACGCCGCCATCGCCTTCACCATCGGGTCCCTGCTGCCGCTGCTCATCAGTGCATTCCTGCCCGGGCGCATCGATGCCTGGGCGACGGTGCTCGTGGTCGTCGCCTCGCTGACCGTCACCTCCGTGGTGGCCGCACGCCACAACGGCGCCCCGGTGTGGCGCACCGTCCTGCGCTCGGTCGCCGTCGGCGTCGCCTCGCTGACCGTCAGCTCCATCGCAGGCAGCGTCCTGCAGCCCCGATCGGGCCCGCTCAGGAACGCCCCCGCCCTCGTCCCCAGTGACGGGAACGAGGGCGGGGGCGGTGGCCTCAGCCGGGGCGGCGGTGCAGGCGAGACCGTGCAGCCGCCCCCAGGCTCAGCCGCGCGTGAGTTTGCGGTGTGTGACCCGGTGCGGGGTCGCGGCGTCGATACCCAGGCGATCGACCTTGTTCTTCTCGTAGGCCTCGAAGTTGCCCTCGAACCAGTACCACTTCGCCGGGTCCTCATCCGTGCCCTCCCAGGCCAGGATGTGGGTGGCCACGCGGTCCAGGAACCAGCGGTCGTGGGTGACGACCACGGCGCAGCCGGGGAACTGCAGCAGGGCGTTCTCCAGGGAGCCGAGGGTCTCCACGTCCAGGTCGTTGGTGGGCTCGTCCAGCAGCAGCAGGTTGCCGCCCTGCTTGAGGGTGAGCGCGAGGTTCAGCCTGTTGCGTTCTCCACCGGAGAGGACCCCGGCTGGCTTCTGCTGGTCCGGGCCCTTGAACCCGAAGGCGGAGACATAGGCCCGCGACGGCATCTCGACATTGCCGACCTGGATGAAGTCCAGCCCGTCGGAGACCACCTCCCACAGTGACTTCTCCGGGTCGATGCCCGCACGGTTCTGGTCGACGTAGGAGATCTTCACGGTCTCCCCGACCGTGAGCTCGCCCCCGTCCAGGGGTTCCAGACCGACGATCGTCTTGAAGAGCGTCGTCTTGCCGACGCCGTTGGGGCCGATGACCCCGACGATGCCATTGCGCGGGAGGGTGAAGGACAGGTCCTCGATGAGGGTGCGGTCCCCGAAGCCCTTCTCCAGCTTCTTCGCTTCGATGACGACGGAGCCCAGGCGCGGCCCCGGCGGGATCTGGATCTCGTCGAAGTCGAGTTTTCGGGTGCGGTCAGCCTCTGCGGCCATCTCCTCGTAGCGCTCGAGGCGGGCCTTGGACTTGGCCTGGCGCCCCTTGGGATTGGAGCGCACCCACTCCAGCTCCTCCTTGAGGCGCTTGGCGAGCTTCTGGTCCTTCTGCCCCTGGACCTGGAGGCGCTTCTCCTTGGTCTCCAGGTAGGTGGAGTAGTTGCCCTCGTAGGGGTAGAGGCGTCCGCGGTCGACCTCGGCGATCCACCCGGCCACGTGGTCCAGGAAGTAGCGGTCGTGGGTCACGGCGATGACGGCACCGGCGTAGGAGTGCAGGTGCTTCTCCAGCCAGTCCACGGACTCGGCGTCCAGGTGGTTGGTGGGCTCGTCCAGCAGCAGCAGGTCGGGGGCCTCGATGAGGAGTCGGCACAGTGCCACGCGGCGGCGCTCACCACCGGAGAGGACGGAGACGGGCTGGTCGGCGGGCGGACAACGCAGGGCGTCCATCGCCTGGTCCAGCTGGGAGTCGATGTCCCAGGCGTTGAGGGCGTCGATCTCGGTCTGGAGCTTGCCCATCTCCTCCATGAGCGCATCGAAGTCGGCATCCGGATCGGCCATCTCCTCCGAGATCTTGTTGAAGCGGTCGAGCTTCTCGAAGGTGGAGGCGGCCCCCAGACGCACGTTCTCGATGACGGTCTTGGAGTCGTCGAGCTTCGGCTCCTGCTCCAGGATGCCCACCGTGTATCCGGGGCTGAGGCGCGCCTCCCCGTTGGAGGGCTCGTCGAGTCCGGCCATGATCTTGAGGATCGAGGACTTGCCGGCGCCGTTGGGGCCGACCATGCCGATCTTGGCGCCGGGCAGGAAGGACATGGTGACGTCATCGAGGATGACCTTGTCCCCGTGTGCCTTGCGCGCCTTGATCATTGTGTAGATGTACTCGGCCACAGTTCTCCGTCTCCGTCTCGTGGGGGATCTCGGGGCGGGCAGCGGTGGATCCCACCGTCATACCCGACATCCCGTCAATGCTAGGTCACCACC
>JAKECL010000404.1 GCA_030460725.1 Propionibacterium sp. | reverse complement strand
CGCCAGACCCCCGCGCACAGACCCCGTCCGACAGGAGGTCGTGGACCACCACGGGACTCGCCCACGCCAGTGCGCCGCTACCCTTGGGAGCCACGCGATCACAGGAGGGCGGACGACGATGAGTCCAGCAGCACCGGGGTACCTCGCACCTGAGGGAGAACCCAGCTCCGGGGTGGCCGACCCCACTGCAGACAGGAGTCAGAATGCGTCCGGCGCACCGGTGCGTCGCGTACGCGTCCAGGACCTGGCCCGTGCCAAGGCCCAGGGGCGCCGCCTCACGATGCTCACCGCCTACGACGCCCTGATCGCCCCGATCCTGGAGTCGGCGGGGGTGGACATGCTCCTGGTGGGCGACTCCCTGGGCAATGTGGTCCTGGGCCACACCTCCACACTCCCGGTGACCCTGGGGGACATGGAGCGGGCCACTGCGGCGGTCGCGCGTTCCACCTCCCGCGCCCTGGTGGTCGCCGACCTGCCCTTCGGCACCTACGAGGCTGACCCCGCCCAGGCCTTCGCCAACGCCGCCCGCCTCATGCAGGCCGGCGCCCACGCCGTCAAGCTCGAGGGCGGCCAGCCCCGGGCCACCACCGTCCGCCTCCTGGCCGAGGGCGGGATCCCGGTGGTCGGCCATCTCGGCTACACCCCCCAGTCGGAGCACATGATCGGGGGGCCGCGCATGCGGGGGCGTGGTGACCAACGCGAGCAGATGCTCCGCGATGCCCTGGCACTCCAGGAGGCGGGCGCCGTGGCGCTGGTCCTGGAGATGGTGCCCGCCGACCTCGCAGGCGAGGTCACCGCCTCCCTGCGCATCCCCACCATCGGCATCGGCGCGGGTCCCGACACCGACGGGCAGGTCCTGGTCTGGTCCGACATGGCGGGCATGGGGGACTGGGCACCGTCCTTCGTGCGTCGCTTCGCGGAACTCGGCGCCGCGCTGCATGCCGCCGCGCGGGACTACGTGCAGGCGGTGGGCGAGGGTTCCTTCCCCGCCGAGGGCAACTTCCACGCCCACTGAGCTGCGGGCCTAGCATGGTCGGGTGAGAATCGTCGACCTGCTCCCCCACGGCCACACCGACTACCTGGAGGCCGACAGGCTCCAGCGCGACCTGCACCAAGAGGTGCGCGCAGGCGGGGAGGACGCCCTGATCCTGGCGGAGTTCACCCCCACCTACACGGCCGGTCGCCACACCCGTCCCGAGGACGTGCCCGACGCCTCCCTGCCCGTCATCCACGTGGACCGGGCGGGATCCGTCACCTGGCACGGCCCGGGTCAGCTGGTGGTCTATCCCGTGGTCCGCCTCCGTGAGCCCGTGGACGTGGTCGCCTGGATCCGCGCCGTCGAGGCAGGCGTGCTCACCGCCCTCCAGGAGGAGTGGGACCTGCCCGTGCGCCGCATCGAGGGCCGCGCCGGGGTCTGGCTGGTCTCTCCGGGGCGACGCGACCGCAAGATCTGCGCCATCGGCCTCAAGGTGGCAGGAGGGGCGACCCTGCACGGCCTGGCCCTCAACATCGCCCCCGACCTGCACCACGCCTTCACCGGGATCATCCCCTGCGGACTCTCCGACGCGGATGTGACGACCCTGGCCCTGGAGGGCGTGCACACCACCGTGCGCGAGGCTGCGCAGCGCGTGGTCCCCCATCTGCTGGCGTCCATCACCCCGCAACTGGCCACGGCCCCCACCACGGTCCGCACCGTCGTCAACGCCGCCTGAGGAGGCACCATGACCACCCTGCCCAAGCCTGAGGGACGTCGCCTGCTGCGCGTGGAGGCACGCAATGCGCGCACCCCCGTCTCCTCCAAACCGGAGTGGATCCGCACCACGGCACGGACCTCGGAGAACTACGAGGACATGCGCGCGCTCTCACGCACCCACGGCCTGCACACGGTGTGCGCGGAGGCGGGATGCCCCAACATCTACGAATGCTGGGAGGACCGCGAGGCCTCCTTCCTCCTCGGTGGCGCCCTGTGCACCCGGCGCTGCGACTTCTGCGACATCGCCACGGGGCGGCCCACCTCCGTCGACTGGGACGAGCCGCGTCGCGTGGCGGAGTCAGTGGCCGAACTGGGCCTGCGCTACGTCACGGTCACGGGGGTCGCCCGCGACGACCTGGAGGACGGCGCGTCCTGGCTCTACGCCGAGACCTGCCGCATCATCCACCAGACCTCCCCCGCCACGGGTGTGGAGCTGCTCACCGATGACTTCCGGGGGGACGAGGGCGCCATCGACCAGGTGATCGCCTCTCGCCCCGAGGTCCTCGCCCACAACATCGAGACGGTGCCACGCCTCATGTCCACCATCCGCCCCGCCTTCCGCTACGAGCGCTCCCTGGCATTCCTGCGCCGCGCCCACGACGCCGACGTCATCACGAAGTCGAACCTGATCCTCGGCATGGGCGAGACCACCGAGGAGGTCATCGCGACAATGGGGGACCTCCACGACGCCGGGTGCGACCTGCTCACCCTCACCCAG
>JAKECL010000403.1 GCA_030460725.1 Propionibacterium sp. | reverse complement strand
CGGCGCGGGGGTTCGTGTGCCATGGATGAGCTCTCCTTCATCTGCGGTGACTGCGTGAGGTGGCGCTGTACCGCGTTCCCGCCCCCGTCCTCGGTGGCTCTCCGGTCGCGACATGCTCTCGGGGAACACGGCATCGTGACATCGCTGTCACGGCACCGCTGTCAGCCTAACACCCACCGAAACCCCGGGAGTGTCCTTGATCGATGTCGGAGAATGTCCTCATGTCGCCTGAGGAAGACCCGGGACCTGCCCCCCTCCGCCGTCCGACGCTGTCCCAGGTCGCCGAGGCCTCGGGCGTGAGCCTGAAGACCGCATCGCGGGTGCTGGCAGGAGAACCCCACGTCCGGGCGCAGACCCGACAGCGCGTGGTGCTCCAGGCACAACGTCTGGGCTACCAACGCAACTCCGCGGCGAGTCTGCTGGCAGCGGGCCGTTCGGTGGACCATCTCGGGGTGATCACAGGTGACCTGACCAACCCGTTCTACGCAGGTCTCACCCAGGGGGTCGAGGACGGGCTGAGGGAGCACGGTCTCCACGTCAGCGTGGCCAGTTCAGCGGAGTCTCCCGACTCGGAATGGACTCTCGCCCGCGGTCTCGCCTCCCAGCGCTGTCTCGCCGTGATCGTCGTCTCGGCCATGGAGGACCACTCCCGCTACGTCCAGTTGCAGCAGGGGGGCACCCCCGTGGTCTTCGTCGACCGCCGCGCACGGGGACTGGAGGCCGACTCCGTCATCCTCGACAACGTCACGGGGGGAAGGGCCGCAGCCCGGCATCTCCTGGACCACGGTCACCGCAGAATCGCCTACGTCGGCGACTACGACTGGCTCCCCACCCAACGTGACCGGGTCATCGGATTCGGCGAAGCCATGGAGGCCCACGGTGTCACCGATTGGCGCGACCTGGTGCGTTCAGGTGCCCATGACACCCCTGGGGCGCGCGCCATCACCGCCGAGCTCCTCTCCCTGGAGGACCCTCCGACCGCGCTTGTCGCAGGCAACAACCTCTCCGCCCTGGGGGTGTCACTCGAACTGGCCGCTCACGCGGCCTCCCGCCCCACCCCCGCCCTGATCGGCTTCGACGACGTCGACTGGGCCGGGCTGGTCGGCCTGACCGTCATCGCCCACGACCCTGTCGAGATGGGTCGCCATGCCGCCCGACTGGCGGTCAAGCGGCTGACCGACCGGGAGAGTCCCGCAGAGACCATCGTCCTTCCGGTGACACTGATCGCCCGGGGGTCGGGGGAGCGACCCCCTTCCTCCAGACCTCAACGGGAGGAATCACCCTGAGGACCTCCCCGCGGGCGCCCCTCCCACGCCGCTCGCAAGGGCTCGATCTCCAGCTTGTGCATGGGCAGGAATGCGCGGGTGACCCGCCCGATCTGGTCCGGGGTCCCCGTGGCGAGCATCTCGTCGAGCTCTGCGGGCGAGATCTGCCAGGACACACCGAACCAGTCCTTCAACCATCCACACTGCTCAGCCTCGGGCACCGCGGACATCGCTTGCCACAGCCTGTCGATCTCGGCCTGGTCCTCACACTCAACCAGCAGCGAGACGCCCTCGTCGAAGGAGAAGGGGTGATCGAGGTGGCTGTCCGCGACCGTGAACCACTGCCCCGCCAACGTGAAGTCGGCGAACATGAGCGATCCCTCCGCCTCGGGTTCCATCCCTGCCGGGTAGAACGCCGTGAGGCCCTCACGGGAGTCCTCGAACACGGACATCCAGAAGTCCCTCGCCTCCCGGGCCCGACCGGCCTGGGCGCCGGTGAAGAGCAGGGAGGGAATGACCAGGGGGCGCTCCTCCCCACCGGGGTCGGAGAGGATCAGCTGCCATGAGACCCCGAAGCGGTCCTGGACCCAGCCGTAGTGGGAGGAGAAGGGGTACTCACCGAGTTCCATGAGTACCTGACCACCCGCGGAGAGGACGGCCCAGAGATCGTCGAGGTGCCCACGGGCGTCGGGGTCGCGCGCAGGGTCGAAGTTGACGAAGAAGGAGATCGAGGGATTCGGGTGGAAGTAGGGACCGGCATTGATCGCCATCATGCGGAATCCCGCCAGCGTGAAGACCAGTGTCAGGGAGTCGCCCGAGGGCGTGTCGGGCAGGACGGTGGAGGACTCAAGTCGGGACTCGCCCAGGTGGGCGAAGGCCCGGACGTAGGTGTCCACGGCCTCCTCCGCGGTGGAGTCGAACCAGAGGTGGGGGCGATCTTCTGTTCCATGGGTGCTCCCGGGGCGTCTGGTGGTGCGAACCCACCGACATGTGTCGGGGCTCACAACGGTAGTCCCGGCGGGGCCTACCGGCGCGGGGAGGACACGGGCGATCATGGGACACACCGGGGCGCCCCACATCGACCCGCAGGGCGAACGACGCGGCCACGGCGACCACGTGGCCCGGGGCGGACCTGCCCCACCTCACCCTGGGACGGAAGGGACACGATGTCGACCACTGCAGGGCCCGGATGCTGGCGCCCGCGCCCCGGAT
>JAKECL010000402.1 GCA_030460725.1 Propionibacterium sp. | reverse complement strand
TTCAGACCCCGACTACACCCTGGATTCGGATGAGCCGGATGTGCAGGCTCGCCGTTGACAACGCCTTCGCGGTCCTGCGGGGTGGAATTCCCCTGACCCCTGTCCAGTAGAAGGCGGTGCCGTCATGGTGAGGATCGTGCTCGCACCGGACTCCTTCAAGGAGTCGCTGACCTCCACCGAGGTGTGCCATGCACTGGAGGCAGGTGTGCGCCGCGTATGGCCTCACGCCGTCTGTCGCACACTTCCCATGGCCGATGGTGGTGAAGGAAGCGTCGCGGCTCTTGTGTCCAGCGGGCGCTTCCATGAGGTGAAGGTGGCGGCGCATGACTCGCTCATGCGCCCCCGTGAGGCCCTGATTGCGTGGAACCCGGAGGAACGGATCGCCTTGGTGGAGGTTGCGCAGGCGTGCGGCTTGGAGTGGGTCGCACCTGCCGACCGGGACATCTGGACGGCTTCTTCTTTCGGAGTCGGGGAATGCCTCAACGCTGCTGTCGACATGGGTGCTCGGCAGGTGATTCTCGGACTGGGCGGATCGGCCACAGGCGATGCTGGTTGCGGGATGCTCTCTGCACTGGGAGTGTCGATGTGGAGTTCGGACGGGAGGGTGGACGCGCGTTGCCCCGCAGACCTCCGGGCCGTCGAGAGGATCGATGTGACAGGCGTCAGCACGTTGTGGGCGGGTATTGACGTCATCGCGGCAACGGATGTCCTCAACCCCCTCACCGGTCCGAGGGGTGCCACACGGGTCTTCGGCCCCCAGAAGGGGGCGGCGGAGGAGGACCTCCTGGTCCTGGACAGACTTCACGACCGGTTCGCCCAGGTCTGCGCCACGGAAGTGGGTCGCGACGTCAGGGAGCAAGCCGGCGCCGGTGCGGCCGGTGGCATCGGCTTCGCAGCTCTGTCAGTCCTGGGAGCGAGGGTCGTTCCGGGCGTCGAGGTCGTGGCCGAGCAGATCGGGCTGGCTGACGCGCTGGAGGAGGCCGATGTGGTGTTCACCGGAGAAGGAAGCGTGGACGCTCAGACGGCGATGGGCAAGGCCCCGTGGGGGGTGCTACGGGCAGCCCGGACAGCGGGAGTGCCGGTGGTCGTCTTCGCCGGACGTGTCGGACGGGGCGCCGATGAACTCCTCAGACAGGGGGCGACCGCGGTTCTGCCCGTGGTCCCAGGTCCGGTCGGGCTGGCTGAGGCTCTGGCTGAGGCCAGAACGAACCTGGGTGCGGCTGCGGAGAATGCCTGCCGGCTGATGGGCGCGGGGGCGGGGATCATGCGGGGCAGTTGAACCTGCCCAGGACCAAGCACTTCATGAGCCCGCGGTTCCCCCGAGCATCTGGCGCACACGGGTGCCGGAGCTGGAGTTCGCGGGGGTGTGCACCCGTCGACTCAGGAGTCCGCCCCGCCCTCGTCGCCCTCGTCGGTGGAGGGGGTGTCCGAGGCGCGCTGCTGGGCTGCGTGGGCAATGAGTGCGCCCGCGGCAGTCATCGAGCCCGCCAGCGCCACCGGTGCCAGCCACGAGGGGGCCAGACGACCACCCAGCAGATGGTCGGCGGAGTACTTGCCGGCTCCGGTCAGGGCCAGGGCGCTGGCGGCCGTGGAGAGAACGGCGGGGAGTTCGAAGCCGCCCTCGGTGTTCCAGAACCCGTTGGAGGCGTGGGTGGAGCCGGCGACGACCATGGTGGCGGCACCTGCCGCCCCACCCAGAGGTGTGGCCAGACCCAGCGCCATGAGCGTGCCGCCCCCGAACTCACCGAGCCCGGCGAGCAGTGCGGAGACCTTGCCGGGACGGAACCCGATGGACTCCATCCACGCGCCGGTGCCCTCCAGCCCGTGCCCGCCGAGCACTCCGAAGAGCTTCTGTGCGCCGTGCGCTGCCAAGGTGCCCCCCACACCTACACGCAGTGCGAGCAGTCCCAGGTCCCGTCCTCGTGTTCCAGCCATGTGTCGACTCCTCGGCGTCGTGGGGCCCGGATTGGCCTGATGCCAAGCCGACGCCCGTCTGGTCGCACGCTATCCTCCGCCACACGCCGGGGCAAGAGGTGGCTGCCGGCCTCCCACGACCGGTTGTCGGTCATCCCAGGTGCGCGAGGGCGGTGGCCCGGGCATGTGTGCGCGCAGGGCACTCCGGGTCGTTCCCTCGATGTCAGGGCAGTGGCAACCAGTCGATGACGCGGTGGATCTGGGCGTCCCACAGGTTCCACGAGTGCACCCCGTCGGGGTACTCGACGTGCGGGGAAGCACCGGCTGCTCGGACCGCGTCCACGAAGTGTTCGGAGTGGGCCAGCAAGGTGTCCTGGCGCCCGCAGGAGACCCACAGAGCCGGCAGGTCCTCGACCTGGACCTGGCCGAGTTGGGCGAACAGGTCGTTGTCACCACCGGGTTCGAAGTGGCCGCCGAATGCCCTGTCACGCACGTCAGGTGCGAAGTCCAGGAAGGGGGATCCCGCGTCCGGTCCGCCTCCCTGCATCGGCACCCCCGCGCCCAGCGCCCCTGCGCG
>JAKECL010000015.1 GCA_030460725.1 Propionibacterium sp. | reverse complement strand
CCTCACCTCCCCCGCTCCTGCCCCGGACTCCCCTGGCCCCGGCCGGGACGGCGATCCCACTCCAGCACAGGTGCGCCGGTGGAGGCGCCACCTGGCGGAGGAGCGCATGGAGGCCGAGACCTACAGACGCCTGGCCCGTCGGCGCAGTGGTGAGGACCGCGAGGTCCTCCTGGAGCTGGCCGATGCAGAAGGTCGGCACGAGGCCCATTGGTTGCATCTTCTGGGTCGACACTCCGAACCAGCGCCACGCCCCTCACTCTCCGCTCGCATGCACTCCCATCTGGCAAGCGTCTTCGGCACGGTGTTCGTCCTCGCCATGGCCCAACGCGCCGAGCAGCGCACCACCTACGACCACGACCGTGATGCCACGGCGCAGATGGCCGCCGACGAGCACATCCACGGCGAGGTCATCCGAGGCCTCACTGCCCGCTCACGCCAGTCACTGGCCGGATCCTTTCGCGCGGCGGTCTTCGGCGCCAATGACGGTCTGGTGTCCAACCTCGCCCTCGTCCTCGGAGTGGCCGCCACCGGTATGTCGGCCCCCCTGGTCCTGGCCACGGGTGTCGCCGGTCTGTTGGCGGGAGCCATGTCCATGGCAGCCGGGGAGTGGGTGAGTGTCTCCAGCCAGCGGGAGCTGCTGGACGCGTCCGTACCCGATCCTCGGGCGCACCTGTCGGTGCCTGCCCTGGACGTGGATGCCAATGAGCTGGCCCTGGTGTTCCGGGCCCGCGGGGAGGCGGAAGAGGCTGCACGCGCCCATGCCGCAGCCGTCTTCGCCCAGGTCAGGCGTCCGCCCGCAGAGGAGTCCGGCTCCGTGGCCGTGCGGGCGGCGCTCGGTGGTACACAGGCGACAGCCCACGGCGCAGGTCAGGAGATCGGTACGCCCCTGCGGGCAGCGCTCAGCTCTTTCGGCTTCTTCTCCCTGGGGGCCGTGGTTCCCCTGCTCCCCTTCATCCTGGGGCTCACGGGCACCCAGGCGATCGCCGCAGCGGCGGCAGTCGTCGGGCTGGCCCTGCTGGCCACCGGTGGGGTGGTGGGTGTCCTCTCCGGACAGGCACCGTGGCCGCGGGCCCTGCGTCAGATGGCCATCGGCTACGGGGCTGCAGGCATCACCTACCTCCTGGGTCTGCTCTTCGGCACGACCCTGGGCTGAACGCGACTGCCCACCTCGGGCAGGAAAGGTGGGCGGCCCGTCACCCCGGGAGGGGCACCTCGCCCACCGCACGACCGGCCGACTTCCACCACCGGGGGCACATCCCCCACAATGGCCGGGTGCTGGAACCCCTCAACGACACCCTGCCGGACCTGTTCCGAGTCATCGACCTCACCGGGGTGCTCCTCAACGGGATCCTCGGAGGCCGTCTGGCCCGCCTCAAGCGGTTCGACGCTGTGGGATTCTCGGTCCTGGCCGTCATGTCCGCCCTGGGCGGGGGCATGGTCCGCGACGTCATGCTGCAGATGGGTCCACCCGTCGCCCTCACGGACCCCTGGTACCTGGCAACCGCCCTGGTGGGGGCGGGGATCGCCATGCTGTGGAAGCTGGACTCCAGGCCCTGGCGCATCGCCCTGGTCATCGCCGACGGCACGGTGCTGGGCTGCTGGGCGGCCACCGGCGCACTCAAGACGCTCTCGGCGGGGCTGGGGATCATGCCTGCCCTGATGCTCGGCATCATGACGGCCGTGGGGGGTGGCATGATCCGCGACGTGTCTGCGGGCAACGTCCCCCAGGTCTTCGGGGGCAACAATCTCTACGCCACCCCTGCCCTGGTCTCGGCAGCCATCATGGTGAGCTTCTCCCTGGCTGACGCGAACATGGTGGGAATGCTGGTGGCGACGCTGGTCGGCTCCGGTTTCACCGTGGTGGCACATCGCCGGGGCTGGCAGCTCCCCCAGAACCCCGAGTGGACGCTCTCACTCACCTCCTCCCAGCTGCGTCGCCTCTGGGCCTCGCGCGGCCCCGCGTGGACGCTGCACCGTCGAGACGTCCTCCCCCGCGACGGGCGCGCCACGAGGGAGCATCCGCAGGCCGACCGCACGGGGCGACGCGCAACGCCCTCCGACAGCGCAGGAGGGGGCATCACCCCCGACCTCCGTCAGGACCCGGACCCCTTCGGAGGCGGCACGCGCCCCTGAGGTCATTCGTTCACACATTGCAATACATCACATCCTCCGGGCCCGCGGACCCACCCCCGCATCTGCGACCTTGGTCCCAACCCGGCCCGACCTGCACTCCTTCTCCACCGAGGCCCGGGCAGTGGTCCTCCGGCGTCCAGATCCCCGCGCCGGAGCGGTGCCCGAGGGGCGAGATGCGGCTTCCCCGAGCCCTGTGCGCCGTGCCTACTCTCACCCCAACACCGGTGGTGCTCTCCAGGCGGGGAGGCCCCGGTACCGACCGATGACGGCCACGGCGGGGGCCGCGATCCTCGGTCGTGGTGCGGAGTCAACGATGTCGGCAGATCACTGCCCATCGCCCCTCCGAACCTCCCTGGAGGTACCGCCGATGCACACGACACCCCTTTCACCTCCCCTCCCGGCTCCGGAGCGCACAGGGTCGCTCGACGAGTTCGGCAAGCTGCTGGCCACCACCGCGCACCGCAGCCCGGGCCCCGTCCCGACCGTGGGCACCCGAGACGACCACCCCGATGATGACCTCATCGCCGTCGTGGACGGCGGCGACCTCGGCGGACGGCAGGAGGAGACGACTCGCACGCGCGGCCCGTCGCCCTCGCTGATGGCACTCGTGTTCCTGGCCACGTTGGGGGTGATCGCCTACGCGACCTTCCTGCTGAACCCTGCACACAGGGGCGACACGCTCCCGTATCTCCTCATCGTGGTCGCAGAGACGATCGTCATCCTCAACGCACTGCTTGCAATGTGGACCATTCTCTCTTCGGGATACGACCCGCACGACAGTTCCTTCCACCATGCCTCCAACCGCCTCTTCGATCCCGAGGAGATCGTGCGTGAGGGGATCCGGGACCACCCGGAGGCCTGGCCGATGCACCTGGGCGGCCGGCCCGTCACCGTCGAGGTCTTCATCACCGCCTGCGGCGAACCCGTGGACGTCCTGAGGCGCACCGTCACGGCCACACTGGCCATGACGGGCAGGCACCGCACGTGGATCCTGGACGACGGGCGCAGCGACGAGATCGCGGCCCTCGCCCAGGAGCTGGGCGCGCGCTACGTGCGTCGGCCAACCTCCAACGGCGCCAAGGCCGGCAACGTCAACTACGCCCTGACCCTGGCCAAGGGCGCCCTGTTTGCCATCCTGGACGCGGACTTCGTGCCCCGACCCGACATGCTCACCGAGATGGTCCCCTTCTTCGCGGACCGAACGGTGGCCTTCGTCCAGGGTCCCCAGGTCTACGGCAACATGGACAATGTCATCTCCCGCGGTGCCGGATACATGCAGACGGTCTTCTACCGGTTCATACAGACGGGGCGCAACCAGTTCAACGCTGCCTTCTGCGTCGGCACCAACGTCGTATTCCGCAGGGAGGCCGTCACGGAGATCGGCGGGATGTACACGGGCTCGAAGTCGGAGGACGTGTGGACCTCGATCCTGCTCCACGAGAGGGGATGGCGGTCCATCTACATCGCACGGACCGTGGCTGTGGGGGACACACCTGACACCATCGAGTCCTACCTCAAGCAGCAGACCAGGTGGGCGACCGGCGGGTTCGAACTGCTCTTCACACACTTCCCGTGGAGCCCGCGCCGCAGGTTGACCGTGGACCAACGCATCCAGTACGGGGTGACCTCGACGTTCTACCTCACCGGGATCATGCCCCTGGTGCTGCTCATCGTCCCCCCGATGCAGATCTTCCTGGACCTGGCCCCGATCGCCGCCTCCACCTCGGTGGCAACCTGGGTCGTCTTCTACCTGGGTTTCTACGGCACCCAGGTGCTCGTCGCCTTCTTCTCGATGGGATCGTTCCGCTGGGAGGTGTTCCTGCTCTCCATCGTCACCTTCCCGGCCTATGTCAAAGCCCTGTGGAGTGCACTGACGGTGAGGGACCAGGTCTGGCAGGCGACCGGGGCGAAGCGGCGGGCGACCTCCCCCTTCGCCCACATCGTCCCCCAGATCCTCACCGCCGTCTTCCTGCTCCTCACCAGTGCGGTGGGGGCGTGGAAGCTCGGCCACACCACCGACGGGGCGCTTGCCCTGGTGTGGAACGGGGTGAACACCGTGATCTTCCTCGGCTTCCTCCTCCAGGCCTTCGCCGAGGGACGCCGGTCGCACCGCTCCCCGCGCACGTCGGCACCGGCTCCCTCGACCACCGCCGGGGCGGAGGTGCACCTGCCCGGACCAGAGTCCGCCGCCCACGCGGACACACGCATCGACGTCACCGCACTCCCGGCGTTCCCCGCAGCCTCCGCAGTCTCAGCAGCCTCCGAGCCGCGCGCGACGGTCAGTCCGGGCGACGCCGGACCAGATGCCCGCCGGTCCCCCGTGCCGGTCGCAGCACCGGCACCGGCAGGAATCCCCGACAGCCCCCGCTTCCCCAGCAGACGCCAACGCGCCCTCGACGATCGGAGCACATCATGACCTGGCCCATCCGCCTCAGGTTGCTCACCGGACTCGCACTCACCGTCGCGATGGTCCTGGGCCTCACCCTCATGCTCAACCGCCGCACCAGCCAGGCGACGTCCACCACTGCCGTGATCGCGGCAGGCACCTACGACATCGGTGGCGAGTACGGCGGAACGGTGCGTGAACTCCACGTCACGCAGGGCCAGGTGGTCCAGGCGGGTGACCCCGTGGCCACGGTCCACTCCGGGCTCCTCCAGCAGGACCTCACCACGGGTGAGGTGAGTGCCGCGACCTTCCCGGGCCGGGTCACGCCCGAGGGTCTCCTCACACTGGTGGCCAGCGAACCCGGGACGGTGACCTCGGTCGGAACACGCGTGGACTCCTTCCTGCGTGCGGGTTCCGTGGTCGCGAGCATCGACGTGGCCGGGTCACGCTACGTCGAGGCCGAGATGGAGCTGGAGGCCCGCGACTACGCCCGACTCGTGTCAGGCGCACCCGCCACCCTCACCCTCCCCGACCGCACAGAGCTCGCCGGCGTCGTCGACACCGTCTCGGTGACGTCGGAGGGCGGATGGGCCACGGCCACCGTGCGCATCGCCAGTGAGGAGCTGGCCACGGCCACGAGCACCACGCTCACCGCCCCCGGCACTCCCGTCACCGCTTCGGTGCACCTGCAGGACAACGGTGCGATCTCGGAGACCCTCACCACGCTGGACCTCTTCCTCCAGCGCCTGGGATCATGAGGGCGGCGACCGTGGCGACCCGGCAACGGTGGGTGCGACCCGTCCTGGCAGCACTGCTGGTCGTCCTGGCCCTGGGGGGATGCCGGGACTCCGACCAGGGATCGTCACAGCCCGGGGACGCCCCACCACCGGCCCCGCCACCCGCAGATCTCGCGGACCTGCCCGAGGAGTCCCTCGGGTCACCGCCCGCAATGCGACTGGCGGAGGGACTCCTCCCCCCGACGAACCGGTGGTTCTCCGGTCTGGTGTTCCCCGAGCAGGCCCAGCCCGTCTTCCCCAGCCCCCTCTCCTTCACCCCGACCACGCAGGGCTTCGACGTGGGCGTCCCGCAGGTCACCACCTCCGCCGCCACGATCATGGGCGCGGCAGCCTCCGACATCCGGGTCGAGAGCTCCACCAGTGAGTTCCTCGTCTCCCGCTACGACGACGCGAGCCTGACGCTGACCCTTCGCGGGTCGGAAGGGGCGGACACGGGGGACCTCCTCGACGTCACCCTCGCCCAGGGGTCCCCCGTCGTCGGCCTGCAGGCCCATGGGGCGATGGACCTCACGCTCCACGCACGCACCTGGAGGGAGTTCGGTACAGACGGGCAGTGGATCGCCACCTCGGAGAGCGGGCGCGCCTGGGTGCTGACCGCACCAGCGGGGTCCATCGCCTCCGGTGGTGCGCTGAAGGTCCACCTCGATGCGGACGAGGGCGCCGCCCTCGTCGCCGCGCCCGACTCGCGGACCCCCGAGCCCGGGGACGAGATCGCCACCGCTGTCGCGGTGGCCTCCACGCGCACCACGCACTCGACGCAGCACGGGGCGTCACGGACAACCCTGGACTATCTCACCACCGACGGATCCCCCACGCTGCTGACCGCGGCCCCGCACCACGGGGGATGTGCCGATCCGGTGGGCACCTACCCCTCCGTCCGCGGCGCGCTGCAGGCGTGCACGGCCACCTCCTTGGAGTGGGATGCCCCGCTGGTGGAGGCCCTGGACCGCCTGGACCTGGAGAGGCTGAGCGACACCGAGAGACAGGAGCTCTCCGACCAGGTGCGCACCGACGCAGCACAGGAGCGCGAGATGCCCGCCGACACCTACTTCGGCGGCAAGGCACTGCAACGGGAGGCGTCCCTGATGCTCATCGCCCAGGACCTCGGGTTGGATGCGGAGGCCACCCGCCTGCGCGCCCGGGTGGGCGAGGCACTGCGCACCTGGGCGGAGCCCCTGGGGTGTGAGTCCCGCGAGGAGCGCTGCTTCACCTTCGACCCCCTCCAGCACCTCGTGGTGGGCAAGGCAGTCGCCTTCGGTTCCGAGACCGCGAACGACGCCCACTTCCACCTGGGCTACTTCCTCAGCGCCGCCGCCATGGCGGGCGCGGACGACCCCGTGCTCGCCCAGGACATCGCACCCGTCATCGATGCCCTCGCCCAGACCCTGGGCGCGGACACCTCCAGCACGCTCTCCCCGCGCCTGCGCACCTTCGATGTGTACTGGTCCCATTCCTGGGCCTCCGGTTGGGCACCCTTCGCCGACGGCAACAACCAGGAGTCCGTGTCCGAGGCCGTCAACGCCTGGAACGGTCTGGCCCTGTGGGCCCGCCTGCGTGGCCAGTCGGACCTGGAGGAACGTGCGACCTGGATGCTGTCGATGGAGGCCCATGCCTCCCACACCTACTGGACGGACTTCGACCGCACGGATCCGGTGTACCAGGGCTTCGACCACACGGTCGCCTCCCTGCAGTGGGGAGGCAAGAGGGACTGGGCCACCTGGTTCTCACCGGAGCCCAGTGCCATGCTCGGGATCCTCGTCATCCCGGCTCCCCCCGTCGCCAGCCGCCTCGGCGGGGATCCCGCCCGCATCCGGGACAACCTGGAGGAGGCGCTGGCGGGGGCGAGTGACCACGACGTGATGTTCGGCGACCAGTTGCTCATGTACCGCTCCCTGGCAGGTCCCGACGATGCGGCCTCCGCGCTGACGATCGCGCGCGGGCTGCCGGATGAACGCATCGACGACGGGAACACCAGGTCCTACCTGATGGCCTTCGTCATGTCGAACCTGCGCTGAGGTGCAGGCGGGGGACGACACGACACGAGGCGAGGCGAGGCGAGGCGAGAGACAACACGACACGCGGTCCGCTCCCCCGGTGCGGCGCCCGCCGGGGGCACCCACCAGGGGCACCGACCGGGGGCACCGACCGGGGGCACCCACCGGGAGCACCCACCGGGGGCACCCACCGAGAACACTCACCGGGGGCAGCGCCCGGGAACACCCGCCGGGGGCACCCACCGGGGCCGCCCTGGTCGCCGGGGCATAGGACCGCCCGGAGTCGCGGAGCACGCACGACGGGGTGGGACCGCCTGAAGCCGGTCGCGCACCGCGGCGTGGGTCAGGACCGGACGCGATCCAGCCGGGCCACCCCGATGGCGCTGTCCGCCATGCCGTAGAAGACGAAGTCCTGCCCGTCTATGCGTTCGATGGCGGTGGGGAAGACGACGTTGGAGACCGTCCCCTGTGTCTCCTCACCAGTCTCGGGGCTCAGCAGGGGCGCGGACGTGCGGGCGAGGACGACCGAGGGGTCGTCGGCGTCCAGGATCATGGCCCCGGCCTCGTAGCGCACGGTCTGCTGGGGGGTGAAGGCCGATCCTTCGATCGCACCCGTCACCCCGTGGTGGATGAGCAACCAGCCCTCGTCGACACGGATGGGGGCGGGGCCCGCACCGATCTTCGACTCCTCCCAGGCGAAGGCGGGAGAGGTCACCTGGCGGTGTCCGAAGAGCCTGGTCAGCGCACGGATGTCCCGCCGCACCTCCTCCACGGCGACGTAGGAGATCCAGATCGTGGGACGCGCGTCGGTGACTCCGGCGGGCAGGGGCGGGGCATCGTCGGGACGCACGAAGGTGAGGTCCCACATGGGGCGGTGGAGGACCGCCAACGAGGCACGGCCGTCGGGCCCGCGCACGGGTTCGGGCAGGACGACGACGTCCTTGTTGGGGAAGAGGTTGAGGTCGGTGTCCAGGTCGTCCTCGTAGCCGAAGAGGAGGGGGCCCAGGCGGGTCCAGGACAGCCCGTCGGGTGAGACCGCCACGGCGGGGTGGGGACCGAGTGGACCGAAGGCCACGTAGGTCATCACATTGAGCCCCAGCGCTTCCACCCAGGTGTTGCGGGGATCTTCGACCCCGCCGTGATGGGTACCGTGCTCCCACCCCCGGTCGGGTTCCAGGACCAGTCCCTCGCGCACGACGTCCACGGGGATGCCGTCCTCGACCAGGACGCGCGCACTGCCCACGCGTGAGACATTGCCCGCGGACACGAGGCGGGGCAGCAGGTGGAGCTCACCGTCGGGTGTCCACACGGTGGCGGGGTTGAGGATGCCCTCAGCCTCCAGTGGGTCGCCGGAGGGACGCATGAGGGCACCCACCCGGGTGAGGGAGTAGGGCACAGTTGCAGTGGTTCGTGTGATGGGGGACGACATGCGTCGGGACTCCTGTCAGTGGTGCAGGGGAGAACGGTCGGGACAACGGGCAGGACTCAGCCCTTGACGGCACCGAGGACGCCGTTGACCAGGTAGCGCTGGATGAAGACGTACCCCACGACGAGGGGGGCGGCGACGATCAGGGTGGCGGCTGCCAACAACGGCCAGTCATTGGAGTACGTCCCCTTGAAGGCGAAGAGTCCCGCGGAGATCGGGAACTTCGCCTGGTCGGAGAAGAGGACGGTGGCCAGGATGATCTCGTTCCAGATCCACACCGCCTGCAGGATGAAGACGGTCGCCAGTGCTGGCTTGGCCAAGGGGAAGATGAAACGGAAGAGGTAGGTCCAGTAGCCCACACCGTCCATCGCGGCGGCCTCGTCGAGCTCCTTGGGGATGGAGGAGACGAACCCGGAGAACAGGAGGGGGCCGATGCCCACACCGACGCCCACCATGAGGATGTAGCCCAGCTGGGTGTTGTACAGGTGCAGGCGCAGCAGCAGCTGGAACTGGGTCATGAGCGCGTTGGGCAGGAAGAGCACGAGGACGAAGAGGAGGTTCCACAACTTCGCGCCGCGGATGTAGCCACGAGCCACGGGGAAGCCCATGACCAGGGCGATCAGGGTGCCGATTCCGGCACCCGCCACGGTGTAGAGCACCGTGTTGAAGAAGAAGGAGCCGAAGTTGCCCTTGGACCAGGCCTCGGCGAAGTTTCCCCATTCGAAGCTGCTGGCCACCCCCACAGGATCGGTGATGAACTCCGTCGTGCTCTTCAGCGCGGTGTTGAGCAGGTAGAGCAGCGGGTAGACGAAGAGGACCAGCAGCAGCAGGACAAAGAAATAGGACGGCCATGGGATGTTGCGGCCGCGGCGACGGCGGACTGCCCGGTGAGCGTGGGACGTCTGCGGGGTGAGGGACGCCGCCTCGGACTGCGGAGCGGGGACGGGGTGGGTGTCGAGTGCAGTGCTCACTTCTGTTCCCTTCTGCGCAGGTACCACAGGGCGACGAGGGTGATGACGCCGACCAGGACGAACTGGACCATGGAGATCGCAGCTGCATAGCCCTGGGACTGGGAGAGCGTGGTGCCCGACCTGCCGCCGAATGCCTGCATGTACACCTGCAGGGAGAGGACCTGGGTGCCCTTCTTGTCGGGTCCGGTCAGGACGTAGGTCAGCTGGTAGCTCTGCATGGCGTTGACAATGCCCAACAGCACGTTGGCCGTGACCGACGGAGCGAGCATCGGCATCGTGATGTAGCGCAGCGTCTGCCAGGAGGAGGCGCCGTCGATACCGGAGACCTCGTAGAGCTCCTGGGGGATGGCCTGGAGACCGGAGAGGAAGATGATGACGGAGATACCGCAGACCATCCACACCTGGACGAAGATCACCAGGAAGAGCGCGATGTCCTGGTCCCCGAAGAAGGCGGAGGTCCGGCCGAACACGCTGAGGATGCGCTGGGCGGGTCCACCGGAGGTGTTGAACATCAGTGACCAGATCAGGGCCGTGACGGTGACACCCAGGACGGTGGGCATGAACACCACCGCGCGATAGATGTTGCGTCCGCGCAGTCTGGGGTTGTTCAGGAGGATGGCGATCCCCAGGGCCAGGGCGATCTGGACGATCGTCGAGACGGAGGCGAAGACCAGCGTGTTCTTCAGCGCATTGAGGTTGTCCGCCCGGTGACCTGCGCCGAAGTAGTCGATGTAGTTCTGGAACCAGACCCACTTGGTGGGCAGGTAGGTCGCCTGGCGCAGGTCGGTGAAGGAGACGAAGAACACCGCGACCGCCGGGACGAAGGCGAAGACTGTGAGGACCGTGAGGCCCGTGCAGAAGGTCGCGCGCATCGGGGCGCGTGAGGGGAATGGATACGACTTGGTGTTCACGACTCTTCCTGTCGGGAGGTGGCGGGGGGGGGGGGCGGGCGGGGGGGTGGCCCCCCCCGGGCGCCCCCCCCCCCACGCCGATGTGGAGCCATCAGATCAGGATCAGAACCCGGCGGCCCATGCCGTCTGGGCGGCCTGTGCGGCCTCGTCGGCGCTCTGGGTCCCCAGGGGGGCCAGTGCGGGGTAGTTGAACGGGTACACCGCGTCCTCACCGGCCTTGTTGTTGGCGATCCAGACCTGGTCCCAGGCGGGCTGGTAGGTCTTGGTGTACTCCGAGATGGAGTTCAGGAAGTCGCTGGACTCGATGTCCGGCTGGGCAGGGGAGTACCCGGCACCGTCCACGAAGGTCTTGTAGTTCGCGGGGTCGGAGAAGAAGTCCAACCACGCCAGGGCCGCATCCTGGTTCTTCGAGTTCGAGGCGACGGAGAGCTGCAGCTCGATCTTGCCGTTGAGCAGGGAGTTGTCAGCCGCGGTGTCGGATCCGGGGAAGGGGATGTAGCCGTACTCGAAGGCTCCGTTGACGGCCTTGTCGATGGTCGGCTGGTTCCAGGTGCCATCCGCCAGCATGGCGAAGTCACCACGTGCGAACGCTGCGGGCATGTCGTCGTAGCCGGCACCGGAGAAGTGCTCCTGTGCGTTCTCGAAGACCTTCTGGGTCCTGGTGAGGACGGACTTCGTCGCATCGTCGGTGAGCGTGGTCTTCTGGGTCCACAGGTCCTCGGCGAGTTGCTGCTTGTCCTCCAGCGTCGGGAAGGAGGAGGCCACATTGCCCAGCATCACCAGACCGGCCGGCCAGGTGTCCTTGCCACCGATGCCGAAGGGGGTCACGCCCTTGCCCTTGAGGGTGTCCATGACCTTCTCGAGCTCGGTCCAGGTGGTAGGTGCCTCCAGACCGTTGTCGGAGAAGATCTGCTTGTTGTAGTACACGCCGGTGGAGTAGCTCAGGCCGGTCGGAACCGCGTACTGCTTGCCGTCCACCACCTGGGCCTGCAGGACGGAGGGCGTGTAGTGCTTCATGAACGGCTGGTCGGTGAGGTCCACCAGGCCACCTGCCTTGGCCATGAGCACGTCGTCGGAGGTGGAGTCCGCCGCGTAGTCGGGCGCCTCGACGAAGTTCTTCACGACGAAGATGTCGACGGATCCCGCGGAGAGCTGTGCAGACTTCGTGGCGGGGTAGGAGTCGTTGGGGACGGAGGTGACCTTCGCGTCCACATCCGGGTACTTCGCCTTGAACGCGTCGGTGACCGCATTGAAGGCCGCGTCGGAGGCAGCCGCGCTGGAGACCAGGATGTTGAGGGACCCGGAGACTTCGGAGCCGCCTGTGGCCCCGGATGCACCCGAGTCCCCGCTGGTGGCAGAACCGCCACCGCAGGCGGCAAGCGTGCCGATCATCGCTGCGGAGGCGACCCCGGCGATGAGAGCGCGGGAGGTGCGACCCGCGCGGGATGTGCTGTGTTGCATGGTGACTCCTTCGTCTGTGCCGAAGCGTTTCGGTAGCGCCGACTGTAACACCGCAGGACCGGCAGCTGTCAATGTCGGATGTTGCGAATGCGTTACGGAAGACTGCCCGCGCGCGCCGGACCGGTCGACTCCCCCATGACGAGTTCGGCGGCCGGAATCTCCCGGTCCTCCGGACCCTTCCTGTCGATGTGGTCCAGGAGGACCCGGGCAGCCTCGGCTGCCAGGCGGCGCGGGTTCGTGCGTGCCGTGGTGAGGGTGGGACGGATGTAGGTCCCCAGTGCGATGCCGTCATACCCCGTCACCGACACGTCCCCGGGCACGTCCAGCCCCATGTCCTGACATCCCCGGATGAATCCCACCGCCATGAGGTCATTCGCGCACACGACCCCGGTGGGACGTCCCGGCCCCGCCATGAGCCGACGGGCCGCGGTCTCCCCCCCGCGGTAGGTGAAGTCGCCTTCCACGACACGGCCCGGGTCCAGATCCGCGGACACGACCGCGTGCTCCCAGGCACGGTGGCGGGATCGGGAGTGGACGAACTCCGGAGGGCCTGCCACGTGGGCGAGTCGCGTGTGTCCCAGGCCGATGAGCATCTCGGTGAGCTCAATCATCGGGCCCTCCGCATCCTGACGCACCGAGGGCAGGGGCATCTCGGTGTCCGGATTGACCGCGACGGCCGGCATCTCCAGCTCGTCGAGCAACTCGATGCGCGGGTCGTCGACACGCAGCTCGTTGACGAAGACCCCGTCCACCCTGCGGTTCATGGCCAGCATCCGGTAGCGCTCCAAGGTCTCCGTCTCGTCCGTGGACACCTGGAGGACCAGGGCGTAGCCGCGGGGCGCGAGGACCTCCTCGATGCCTCCGATGAACGCGCCGAAGAACGGATCGGCCTCCAGGACGTCGATCTCACGCTGGACGACCAGTCCGACGGTGAAGGCACGATCACTGGACAGACTCCTCCCACGCAGGGAGGGCACGAACCCGAGTTCGTCGGCGACGTCGAGGATCCTCTTGCGCGTCGCGTCGGACACGCCGGGTCGCCCGTTGAGCGCTGCGGAGGCGGAGCTGATGGCCACGCCCGCCTCACGTGCGACGTCGACGATGGTGGTCCGCTTCCTCGATGAGGCTGGCATGCACACATCCTAGTTCTCACGACCCCCCCCCCCCCC
>JAKECL010000401.1 GCA_030460725.1 Propionibacterium sp. | reverse complement strand
TGCGGACCTACGTCAAACAGGTCCTCCACCACACCGGCTGCACCACACGCACCGAGATCGTCACGCACGCACTCAGAGCCGACCTGGACCGGGCCTGATCCACCCCGAACACCTGCGGCAGGACCCCGGCAACCTCACATCGCGCGGTAGCGCTTGGCGATGGCCAGGGCATGGACCAGCTGGGGCGCGCTGTAGGGCTGGACGTAGCCGGGCGTGTCGCGCTGGATGCGCCAGGACTCGCTCAGCGGCTGCACGGGCACCGCGTCGAAGCCGAAGGCATCCAGGAGACGGGCCACGACACTGAGCGCCGTGGCATGGTCGGAGGCGGCCACCAGGCCGCGGCGGTCAGGGTCCCCTGCGGGGCGGGCGGCCGTGGTGATCTGGGCAGCCTGGATGTGGTTGAAGGCCTTCACCACGAAGGACTGGGGCAGGTGGGCCTGGAGCAGTTCGGAGGTGGTGGTCTGCTCCTGGTCCAGGGCGGGGATCTGCCCGTCGCGCTGGGGGTAGTAGTTGTTCGTGTCGATGACGATCTTGCCGACCAGGGGCGCCACGGGAACCGTGTCGATCGCCTTGAGGGGGATGGTCACGACCGCCAGGTCTGCGGCCTCCGCCGCCTCGGCGGGAGAGCCCGCCGCACGGGCGCGGGGTCCGAGTTCGGCAATGAGGTCCTGGAGCACCTCGGGGCCACGTCTGTTGCTCAGGACGACGTCGTACCCCTGCCCCACCGCCTTCCGGGCGATCTGGCTTCCGATGTGGCCTGCACCGATCAATCCGAGGGTTGTCATGGCCATCACAACGCATGCGGGCCGACCGGCATTCCATCCGCCAATGCGTCGGGGGTCCTCGACGAGGGAGGACCACATCCGTCCAGCCTGCACCCAGCCATTGACCTGTACGATGGACGACGACCGTGACCCACGACACCATCGGTGTCCATCGTCCGATTTCTCGACCCCCGGGACCCGCCATGAATGAGCATCCAGCACCCGAATTCGAAGTCTCCTTCCGCGGATATGACAAGGAGAGCGTCGACCGCTACATCTCCGAACTCATCGCCCTCAACGAGCAGAACACACACGAACTGTCCCAGCAGCTGACCGACATCTCGGAGCAGGCCACCCGTTCCCAGCAGGGAGCGCAGGCTGCCCAGCACCAGGCCCAGATGCTCCGCGAACAGGCTGACGAGGCACAGGCCCGGGCCGAGCAGTCCGAGGCGCGCGTCAAGCGACTGGCGAAGGAGGTCGAGCTCCTCGACTCCCAGATCCGCCGTGTGGGGCAGTTGCCGTCGGGCGACGAGGGAGCCGAAGGGGGCGAGGGCGGGGACGAGTCCCTGCCCGAGTCGGTGGCCTCCACCCACACCCAGTTCGAGGAGATCCTCCGAGTCGCGGAGGAACAGGCGAACACGGTCGTGGCCAATGCGGCCAAGCAGTCCCAGCGCCTCATCGAGGAGACCCAGGAGCAGATCCGCAGGCAGCGTGCCGACGCCCAGGAGGACGTGAACCAGATCCTGGCGAATGCCCGCAGCGACGCGGAACAGGCCCGGCTGACGATCGAGACCGAGCAGACGGCCCACCGCGCGAAAGTGGAGCAGCAACTGGGTGAGATCTCGGAGAAGGTGTCCCAGGCCGAACGGGAAGCTGCCGTGGTCCTCGCGGAGGGCCAGCGCGCCTCGGCCAGCCTGCGTGCCGACGCGGAACGCGAGTCCTCCCAGATGCGCGAGGACGCCGCCCACATCCTCGCCGAGGCCCGCGACCAGGCCCGCGAGCTGGACGTGACCAATGCCCGCAAACGTGACGAGACCCAGCAGGAGTTCCTGCGCCTGCACAATGACGCCGTGGCCCATGCGGAGCGGATCACCGCCGACGCCAACGAGAAGGTGGCCTCGGCACTCCAGCACGCCGAGCACATCACCCAACAGGCCCACACCGCCGAGGACCTCGCCCGCGCACAGTCCGACCAGGTCCTGGCCGACGCCCGCTCCCGGGCCCAGTCGATCCAGGACGAGGCGCGCCGCACGGCCACCACCCTGGTGAAGAAGGTCCGCGCCCACACCACGGATGCACTCCACGAGGCCGAGGACCGTGCCCGTTCCCTGCGCTGGCAGCAGCAGCAGATCATCAGCTTCTCCGCCGAGGTCAACTCCCTGCTGGAGCTGCGGGAGGGCAGGTATGGCTCCGCCCCGGGTTCCGGGGACCTCACAGGGGAGCGTGCGTCGGCCGACGATGCGGACCAGGTCGGTCATTCCGGCGAGGATCTCCCTGAGGGGTCCGACGTGGTGCACGCAGCGGAGGGTTGGACGATGGCCGGCGACCGGGACGGGAGCGACCCTGATGCGGGTGCCGACACCGACACGGGAACAGCTGCCTCGGAAAGCATCGTGGAAGGGGACGACGGGCTGTCACCCGAACCGGCACCGGAACAGGTCACGGAGTGGGTCACGGACCAGGACACCGAGGAGATCCCGGCACAGTCCGACCTCCCCGAGCCCCCTCCGCCGCC
>JAKECL010000400.1 GCA_030460725.1 Propionibacterium sp. | reverse complement strand
CTGCTCGAAGCCGGCGGATTCAGACCCGCGCTACACCCTCGTTCGTGAAGAGCCCAATAAAGGATCCGAAATCCCCGGTGACGAGTCCCACGAACGCCGCAGACAAGTTGCTCGCTGAGCTGTTGAACCGCTCGGCATAGAACCTGGTGATACGAGCGTTTCCGCCCTGCTGATAGAGACTGCGCATGGACGTCGACAAGCCCAGGCCTGACGTGTTGGCCGTCAGCGCAGCGGCGAGTTCATAGCCATCCGCATCGGCCAGCACATCCGAGTACGAGAAGCTCGACGCCGGGTCCGGAAGGTAGGCATCCGGATTGGTCAAGTGACCACCACTGTCACGCTCAGGTGTCACTCCTCCGATCTTCCCGAGGACTCCATGGAGCCAGGTCGAGAGCTCACTGGACTTGAAATCTCGCTGGTACTGTCCCCAGATCTGGAGGAGGTCCAGAGCCCAGCCTCCGAAATCACCGAATGACCATCCGCTCTGAGACGTGGGAAGGCCCTGAACGCTGTATCCAAGCGTGGTGGCCGCCATGTGAGGAATGTCTCGATAGTCAGTGTCGACTGGAGGCAGCGCCGCAGTCGATCGCTCCGTTCCCAGCGCACTCTCACAATCGCTTCTGGCAGCAATACTCGCGGCGTCTGTATCCTCCGGAGTGTATGACATCCACATTGCCGCTTTGACAAGGGAACTGTCCCAGTAGTCGGGTTTCCGAAGCCAACCCAGAATGAAACTCGGCAACGCGGACACTTCCGATGCGACGATCGTCCCGTGGAGCGCTCGTTCGCACTTGGCCTCAGCCGACACTGTCCACTGATAAACAGTGTCGAAACCCGTGGAGGTCGTTGCCCCGTCCTTCTCAGTGGGCGGGGGCGTGACACCCGACAGAGCGACCGCAGGTGCACCGACGGCAACGGCGTCATGGTCGACATCGACACTGCTCCCGGCCAAGGTCGCAGTGGTCTCCTGGATCTGGTTGTAGGCCCACGGGTTGGGCATCGGCCAGCCCATGTTTCCCGACCAGCCCGTCGACATCCCGGCCACGAACGCCGCACTGGCCTTGCCCGCCGACATCATCGACAGGCACACGTTGCGGGTCCCGTAGACCCCGACCGCGTACTTGCCCAACAGATGGGAGTTCATCCACGTGTTGATCGCAGTGAAGAAGTTGCTCACCGGTCCGAGGATCTCATCGCCGGTCGGGTCGTAGTCCACCGCGAAGAACACCGTGGCACCGGCCGGCAGATCCAGGACACGGCAGCGCTCCAGCGCCTCGATGGCCTGAGCCTTCCCCTGATCGGCCGTCATCACCGCATCGGAGTTGTTGTACCGCTCCTCGATCGGCAACAGCACCAGACCAGCGGCCTTCAATCCCGCCAGCTCGACGGCGGTGATGAACTTGCCCGAGCCGACCAGATAGCGGCCCACATGGGAGTAGTCAGCATTGGCAGCAGCACTGGCCTGTGCCGGGGTCAGCTGCTGGGCGGTGTCGAAACCACTCACGGCCCGATTCGGATCCCCCGAGGAGACCAGCAGAGCACACCAGGTGCCGTAGTCCCCCTTGCCGTTGCTGGTCAGGGCCATGAAGGACTGGAAGGTCGAGGTCTGCGCCGCAGTCGTGGCCTCGAACGAACCGGTGAACGGGGTCGACCCGTAGCCGTTGAACCGGAGCAGCCCCTGGAACAGATGGACGAAATGATGCGTGGAGTCCGAACTGCCCGTGGCGACCGGAGCCTGGGACTTCAGGCCGGCCTGGGTGCCGGGACCGAAGTTGCCGTTGGCAGTCGCGTCATTCATCCCGAACTCGTACTGCAGGCCGTACAGGACGGCGGTCTGGATCTGACGGGAGAACACACCATCGCAGGGCACCAACGCGAAGTTCTGCCTGGTCGAGTAGGTCGCGTTGAGCCACTGCTCAACCTCCCTCACCCCGTCAGTACCGCCCTGACCGCTCAGGGTCGTGTACGCATCCATCGACATCAGCGAGGCCATCATCTTCACGTCCACGATGACCGGGGGCGAGGACAGACCCAGCTGCGTACGCGCAGTGGACACGGATCCCGCGATGCTGGCGAACGTGATCGGTGTGCCGAACGTGGTACCGGCCAGCCCCTTGCACCACAGGCTCCCCGAGACGAGCCTCAGGAGATTCTCCGAGGTGGTTGCAGTCCCGATCGCACCGATCTGCGAGATGAACGCAGCCGTGGTCGCCGAGCCGAAGCCCGAGGAGACCGGCGAGATCCCCAACTCGTGCTGCAACCCCCGTCGCAGTCCATAGATGGTGGCCCAACCCGTCAGACCGTTCTCCGTCAGCGGCACCCAACCATCAACCTGCCCATATGTTGCGTTCAACCAGGCCTGCGTCTTCTGCACCCAGACATCCACCATGAGACTCACTCACCTTCAGTCGTGATGGCGCTCCACCATGAAGCGCCCCACACGGCTCAGCTAACCTCGGCGTTTCATCGGTGAGTGCCGGAGGTGTGGTCGCCGGGTAGGCGA
>JAKECL010000399.1 GCA_030460725.1 Propionibacterium sp. | reverse complement strand
CAACGGTGCCCACAGCCACTGCTGAACAGCACACCCGTCACCGGAACGCCACCGAGCAACGCAGCAACGGCGACACCGTCGACACCGGACACCGGACACCGACCGCCAATGACGCACCAGTGTTCCGCGCCTGGGCACCTCAGCGTGCGAGCGCGGCCGCAGACGTCCCTGGAGTCATGTCGGAGGCCCCCACCAACAGATCGGCCGCCGGCTCCTCGTAGGACATGCCGATCAAGGTGTCGCCCTCGAAGAGGAAGGAGGTCACTGACGCGAGGGAGCAGGTGCGGGCCCAGGGCGCGTGCGGCAACGGCTTGCACTGTGCGAAACGGGTGAGCGTGGTGATCGGCATCTGGTGGGAGACGACGAGTGCCTCGTGACCGCGGGCAGCGCGCAGCGCGCCGGAGAGCGCGGCCCGCATGCGCGCGGCGACCTCCGTGTAGGGCTCTCCCCAGGAGGGGCGCAGGGGGTTGACGTAGAGGTGCCAGTACTGGGGGTGCGTGAGTGAGATGCGGTGGGCATTGACCGGGACGCCCTCGAAGGCATTGCCGGCCTCCACCAGGCGCGGATCCCAGTCGACCTCGACGCCGAAGGCGCGGGCAGTGGGGGCGGCCGTCTGCTGGGCACGGAGCAATGGGGAAGCGATGACCGTGGTGATGTCACGTCGTTGCTCGACCAGGTGGTCGGCGACGCGGCGCGCCATGGCGTGACCGCGCGGCGTGAGCCCGAAGCCGGGGAGCCTGCCGTAGAGCAGGCCCTGGGGGTTGTCCACCTCGCCGTGGCGCATGACGTGGACCGTGGTGATCTCCATGACCCCAGTGTTCCACGGATGACCGGGGGGACCGTCGCGGTTACCCTAGGGGACATGCCTCAGACGCCCCCAGCAGGTTCCCCGCGGGTGGGCGCATTCTTCGACATCGACAAGACGCTCATGCGCGGTGCCTCGGCCTCCGTGGTGGCCACCGCTCTGCTGCGCAGGGGTCTGATCAACCACCGCACGATCGCCTTCGCGGTGCGTCAGTCCCTGCTCTACTCCCTGTTCGGGGAGAAGGCGTCCCGCGTCTCGACCGTCGCCCAACGGGCCATGCGCACGGTGGCGGGACAGTCGTTGGAGGAGATGTCCGACGTCATCGAACAGGTGTGGGAACCCACGATCCGTCCCCGCCTCTTCGCCCGCACGCTTGAGCGCATCCGCTGGCACCTGGAACGCGGGGACGAGGTCTGGCTGGCCTCGGCCACACCGTGGTTGGTCTCAGAGATGATGGCACGTCACCTGGGCGCCACGGGCGGTATCGGCACACGCCTGGGCATCCGCGACGGCTACCTGCTGGCCGAACTCGACGGCCCCATCGTCCACGCCCACCACAAGGCTGCGGCCGTGCGCAAGCTGGCGGAGGAACGTGGAATCGACCTGGGTCAGTCCTGGGCCTACTCCGATTCCTTCCACGACGTGGAGATGCTGGAGTCGGTGGGTCACCCGGTGGCCGTCAATGCCGACGTCCGTCTGGCGGCGGTGGCCCGCAGACGCGGATGGGAGCGTCTGTCCACACGTACCAGGAAGGACCGTCTGCGCGACCGGTCCCTCAAGGCAGCGGCCGCGGCACTCGCTGCGGCCGGCGCACTCGCCGTGGTCTCGGGGATTTCACACATCATGTGTGGCAACTGAGGGATCCTCACGGCCACTGTGGCGCTCCGGGCCGGACACGCCGCAACGCACACGGAGTCGATGGGCGCCGCGGTCGACCACGGGACCACGATGTCACCCGGGTGCCCCCGGGCACAGGCGAGGGGCCCGGTCTGACGACCGGGCCCCTCAGCGCACTCACTTCTTGTTGCGACGCTGGTGACGCGTCTTGCGCAGCAGCTTGCGGTGCTTCTTCTTGGCCATGCGCTTGCGGCGCTTCTTGATCACGGAGCCCATGGGGTTCCTCCCTCGTCAACGGTGAAGTGGCAGGTGCGACGGCCCGCCGGTTCTGACTCGTCCGTGCCCGCACGGGCACAACGACCACATCCTAGCCGCCAATTCCCCCGGCGCGTTCATCGGACCATTCCGACAGGCCTGCGTCGATGAGTTGACGCACAGCGGATTCGGGCACCCGGAAGCTCTTCCCGACCCTGATCGCAGGCATGTCGCCGTTGTGGATCAGGCGGTAGACGGTCATCTTGGACACGCGCATGAGGTCCGCCACTTCAGCCACCGTCATGAAGCGGGGGGCGGACTTCTGGTCCATCGACGTCTCCCAGGGACACGAGGCGGCAGGGAATGGACCCGGCACTTGAGGAGCCTCTCAGGCCATGATACGGCCTCCCCGCACACCCTCGGCAAGTGTCCACCCCGGAGCGTGCCCATTCTGCAGCCCGACGCCTCCCAAGCACCGACCTGTCCCTGGCCGGACCACGCCCCGCCAGCGCCTAGCATGAGGACAGTCCGCACCGACACCGCGACAACACCCGGTCATGGCTGCACCGCCACGACCACGTCCCCCGCACCGAGGAAGGCTCAACGCG
>JAKECL010000398.1 GCA_030460725.1 Propionibacterium sp. | reverse complement strand
CCCGCGTAGTCGGGGTGGAGCTGGCGGGCCTTCTTGCGGTAGGCCTTCTTGATGTCCTCGGAGGTCGCCTCGCGCGACACCCCCAGGATCTCGTAGTAATCGTTCACTCGGTGCGGTCCTCGATGGTCCTCGTGTGTGCGGATGGATGGTCAGTTGCCCAGGTAGCGCGAGAGGTAGGCTGCGACGGCGCGCACCGTCGACATGGTGCGTGGGTAGTCCATGCGGGTCGGTCCCACGACCCCGATGTGCGCCACCGGCCCGTCGGTGCGGCCGTAGGAACCCGAGACCACGGAGGTCCGGGTGAAGGCATCGTGGGGATTCTCGGCCCCGATGGTCACGTGGACAGGGCGGTCGTCGGGGTCCACCTCGGAGAAGAGGCGCAGCAGGGCAACCTGCTCCTCCAGGGCATCCAGGACCGGGGCGATGTCGTTCAGGTCGACACCCGCACGGGCCAGGTTGGAGGTGCCCGCCATCACGAACCGCGCCTCGGCTGCGGGACGCAGCATGTCGAGGAGTCCGTCACACACGGCCCCGACCAGTTCGGAGTCCTCGTGCGTGGTGTTCGTGCGCACCTCGTCCAGGACCGGAGCTATCTGGTCGGCAGCCAGGTTCTCGCACTCCGCGTTCAGGCGGGTGCGCAGACCCCGGATCGTCTCCGGATCGACCTCGTCGGGGAAGTCGAGCAGCCTCTCCTCCACCCGCCCGGCATTGGTGATGACGACCAGGAGGACACGGTGTGGACCCAGGTCCACCAGCTCCAACCTGCGAAGCGTGGCATTGGCCAGGGAGGGGTACTGGACGACGGCGACCTGGTGGGTCACCTGGGCGAGGAGACGCACGGTGCGGTTGACGACATCGTCGAGGTCGACGGACTCCGAGAGGAACGACTCCACAGCGCGGCGTTCCGGGGCGCTCATGGGCTTGAGGCCGGAGAGACGGTCCACGAAGACGCGGTACCCGGAGTCGGTGGGCACGCGACCCGCGGAGGTGTGGGGTTGGAAGATCAGCCCCTGGTCCTCCAGGACCGCCATGTCGTTGCGGATGGTGGCCGGGGAGACCCCGAGGTCATGGGAGGCTGCGATCGCCCTGGACCCCACGGGTTCACGCGTGTGGACATACTCCGAGACGATGGCGCGCAGCACGTCGAGCCGTCGCGAATCCGCCATCGTTCCCACCTCCCTGTGGTGTCCGCCCGGACACCGTCTGGCACTCACTTCACCCGAGTGCCAATCCTACCCCGCGGTCACGGAAATGCAGCCCGGGTGCCCTGTGAACTCCGCCCGACTCCCCCACCATCGCCGAAGTCCGTCCCCATTCCCGGCGAAGTCCGTCCCCGATCCCGGCGAAGTCCGTCCCCATCTCGGGCGAAGTCCGTCAGGACGGGGTCAGAGGGCCCCCGGCTCCGTCACGAAGTCGATGAGCTCCTCCACACGACCCAACAGGGCAGGTTCCAGGTCACGGTAGTCACGCACGGTCGCCAGAATCCGACTCCAGCCCTGGGCGATGTCCGCCTGGTCAGCGTGGGGCCACCCCAATGCCTCCAAGGTTCCGTGCTTGATGTCGGTACCGCGGGGAACGCGGGGCCATTCCGACAGCCCCACCCGCCCCGGCTTGACGGCCTGCCAGACGTCGACGAAGGGATGACCCACCACGCGAAGGCCCTCGCCCCATCGTTGCTCCGCGGCACGCGCGATGCGCCACTCCTTGGAGCCCTCCACCAAATGGTCCACCAGCACCCCCGCGCGTTCGGTGGAGGTGGGCCCGAACACCTCAAGGATGTCGAGCAGATGGTCCACCCCCTCCAGAAGCTGGACGGTGACACCGGCCTCGGCCAGGTCGTCCCCCCACACGTGCTCGACGAGCTGGGCGTCGTGGCGTCCCTCGACCCAGATGCGGCTGGCGCGCGCGACCGTGGCGGGCCCGCGCGGGACCGCGATGGAACCGGAGTTGGTCACCTTGCGCCCCCCCGGAGTCCTCAGTCCTGCCTCCTCCCGGGGTGCCGACACGGCAAGGGGGGCGAGGGCGACCACCGGTGCGCCCTCCAGCCAGAATCCTCCGCCCAACGGGAACGCCCTTCTGCGACCACGGCGGTCCTCCAGTTCGACGACATGCATGCCGCCGGACTTCTCCACGCCCACCACTGCACCGACGAAGCCGGTTGAGACGTCCTCCAGGACCATCCCCTCCTCCACGTGGACCTCCCGCGAGCGCGGGCGGCGAGCCCCCGGCCCGTCGCGGTGGGGGTCGCGGGTGAAGATGTCGGTGCCGTAGGGATCGTCCACCCGCGACAGCGTAGATGATCGGATCCGCCGGAGGCCGACACGGAAGACGCGCCCACTCCATCGCCGGGGAGCTGTCCACTTCCACTCCGAGGCCGCTCCCTCGCTGGACCACGGCACCGCACCCGGACAGGACCAGCGAGGCCAGGACAAGGCCAGGACAGGGAACACCGGACACCGCGTCCACAGGTCCTCCAGGAGCTGTCGCCCGGGTGGGAGCGCTCCGCC
>JAKECL010000397.1 GCA_030460725.1 Propionibacterium sp. | reverse complement strand
GCCCGTCGGGTCCGTCGGCTGACCGGGGTCCGTCGGGCCCGTCGGGTCCGTCGGCGTTGTCGGATCCGACTTCGCCGTGACCGTCACGACCACCGCGTCCGAGGTCGACGGCCCGTACGCGTCAGGGTCGGTCGGTGTGAAGACCGCACTCAACGAATGCTCACCCACTGCGAGGTCCGCGGGCAGGCTCACCGAGACACGACCGTCCGCGCCGAGCACGAGCCCGCCCGCCAGGACGGTCTCCCCATCCACCAGGTCCACCGTGCCCGCGGGCGTTTCCGCCCCTGTGTCGCCCTCTGCCCGCGTCGCGGACACCGTGACGGTGGCCGTCACGGAGGCGGAGTCCCCCTCGGCGACCGATGTCGGCGTCACCGACAGCGTCACCGAGGTGTCCACCGGCGCCGCGGGCTCGGTCGGGTCGGACGGTTCGGTCGGATCGGGCGCATCCGAGGCGATCGCGAAGATTCGCTGTTTGTCGGCCTGGGGCAGCACCACGCCGGTGATCGTGAGCCCCTCCGGAGCCGTGATCGCAGGCGTCACCCAGATGATCGCGCCCTCGTTCTGGGAGCCGTTGGCGGTGTTGCGCTGGCTGATCCTGGCGAGTTGGACGTTGCCGTGGTTCGGGGTCCCGTTGGGACCGGTGGGCAGGACCCAGTCGTCCAGGCCCAACGTGAACGGAGCTGTGGACCCGTCGGAGTAGGTGACGGTCCCCTGGGCGCTCTGCCCCCCGTTCCGGGCCGCGCCGACGAAGGCGATGGACGTCGGATTGCCCGCCACCGCGATCTTCTGACCTGCGGGAACCGCAGCATCGGGCTGGCCGACCTCCGCGGCGGGCCATGTCGCCGTCATCCCGGTTCCCGGGATCGTGAACTCGGCCCCCGGGGCGACGCCCGCCTGCTCGAGCAGGTCGCGCCGGTAGGAGGCACCGGAGCCGTCGAAGTTCCCGGTCCTGCCGCGGTCCCCCTCGGGTGCGGTCGCCACCACCGTGAAGGCGCGGGACAGGGCCGTCGGTGCATCGACGGTCACCGCCACGTACGCGACGGTCTCCTGCCCCTGGGACCCGAGCGCGACGGGCAAGGACACCGAACCACCGGCCACCCCCGCGGATGCGACGACGGTCGCGTTCACGGTGGCGAGCCCGCCTGCGGCCACCGTGGCGCCGGGCACGCTCACGTCCAGACCCCCGGAGGAGCCCGATGAGGCGGGGAGGGTCACAGAGCTGGTCCCGATGTTGCGCACGACGATGTCGCAGGTTCCCGAGCCTCCCGGGGCGAGCTGCAGCGTCGCGCAGTCCGCGCCGGCGAGCAACGTCGACCCACCCTCGCCGTACGAGGGCGGCGCCGCGTCCGCACCGGTGGCCCAGCTCTTGTCGGGCTGGGCAGCCAGGGAGTAGGCGATGGTCCCGCCCGAGAGCACGTCGGCACCGTCGACCCAGGCACGGTCGGTGACCCGTCCGTTCAGCGACAGCCCGGTGATGTAACGGTTCGTGGCCGCTCCCGGCGCCGTGATCGTGATGGCATCGGCGGCGCCGGGGCGCAGGACGACCTTCTCGAAGACGGGTGTGGACACGGCGAGGTCCGTGGTGCCGGGAGTGAAGGGGTAGAGCCCCATGGCGGTCCACAGGTACCAGGACGACATCGCGCCGAGGTCGTCGTTGCCGGGCATGCCGTTCACGCTCGGCGCGTAGTGGGCCTTCCGCACGAGGTCGGTGACCTGCTGGGTGCGCCAGGGCTGACCGATGTAGTCGTAGATCCACGGGATGTGGAAGTTCACCTCGTTCCCGGCCCACATGTAGGGCTGGTTGGCTCCGACGTTGGTCTGGGTGAAGAAGGTGTCCAGGCGCTGGGCCGCGGCCTCCTTCCCACCGATGGCGCTCACGAGCGAGTTGATGTCCTGCGGCTCCAGCCAGAGGTACTGCTCCGAGTTGCCCTCGTCGAAGCCCGCCTGGCCGAAGCCCTGGGCGAGTGCGTCGCGCACGTCCATGAACGTGCCGTCGGCGTTGCGGGGGGTGACCGTGTTCCACGCGGGGTTGAAGATGTTCCTCCACCAGGTCGAGCGTGTCTGGAACGTCCCGGCGGTCGCCCCGTCGCCCAGCGCCGCGGCGAAACGGCCGATCGCGAAGTCGTCGATCGACCACTCCTGGGTGATGGAGGCGCCGACGATCTGGTGGTCGCCCTTGAAGGCCGAGGTCTGGGGACCGTAGTGCAGGCGGTTGTACTGGTCGGCCCCGCTGCGCTCGAGGTACGAGGGCGTGACACTGCTCTGGCCCCCGGTCATCGCGGAGGACACCATGTACTCCAGGGCCGAGGCCGTGTCGAAGTCCTGGCCCCCGTAGACGTAGGCATTGACGATCAGCGGCACGACGGAGTCGCCCGTCATCTGGCCGGTGGTCCCGTTCGCGATCTTCCACCTCGGGAAGGATCCCGACTGTTTCGCGTCGTTGACCAGCGACTCGGCGAGGTCCGAGGCCTCGTCCGGGAAGAGCATGGCCTGCAGCGGCATCAGCGAA
>JAKECL010000396.1 GCA_030460725.1 Propionibacterium sp. | reverse complement strand
CCCGGCTGGTTGTGCGCTGCGACCTGGCCGTGGCGGGTGGGGCCGTACCTGCCCAGGGCCTCGCCGGTCTTGGCCTCAGTGTGGTTTTGTGGCGCGGATGACGGCTCCGTGCATGCCGGGTGCGACCTGGTGGGTGAACTCCACCGAGGCGTCCGCGAAGCCGACGGCCGCGAGGCCATCGAGGTACTCCGACCGGGAGAGGGCTCCTGCCACGCATCCGACGCGGGAACCCCGCTCGGCCCGCTCTGCGGCGCTCACCTCGTCCTCGGCGACGACGTCGGAGACCCCGATCCGGCCGCCGTCGGCCAGGACGCGGAACATCTCGGCGAGCACCGCCGACTTGTCGGTGGAAAGGTTGATGACGCAGTTGGAGATCACGACGTCGACCGAGGCGTCGGGCAGCGGTACCGCCTCGATCGTCCCCTTGAGGAACTCGACGTTGTCGGCCCCGGCCTCGGCGGCGTTCGCCCGCGCCAGTTCCAGCATCTCATCGGTCATGTCCACGCCGTAGGCGAATCCGCTCGGTCCGACCCGGCGGGCCGAGAGCAGCACGTCGATGCCACCCCCGGACCCGAGGTCGAGCACGCATTCGCCCTCGTGCAGATCAGCGACTGCCGTCGGGTTGCCGCAGCCCAGGCTCGCCAGGACGGCGTGGGTGGGCAGACCACTGGTCTGGGCCGCGTCGTAGAGCACCGACCCGAAGACTGTCCCGACCCCAGTCGACACGGCTCCGGTCGCCGGGGAGGGCTCGCAGCAGGAGCTGGTCGCGGTGCCACAGCGACCTTCGGCGACAGACCGAGCGGCGTCCGCGTATCGCTGACGCACCGCATCCCTGGCAACTTCGTCCATGTCGGTCATACCCACTTCCCATCGACGTACGTCTATGCGATCCATCCTGTCGCAATGCATCGACGGCTGTCAATACGAGAGGTAGGCTGTACCCCATGAGCACGGTCGCGAACACGAGTCCTGACCCCACCGACGCCCGCTGCTGTGGATCGTCCTCGGCGACGTCCATCGCGCTCGCCGCCCCGGTGGACGCCGACCGGGTCGCCCAGGTGTTCAAGGCGCTGGGCGACCCCACCCGGGTGAGGCTGCTGTCCCTGATCGCCACCAGCCCGGAGGGTGAGGCCTGCATCTGCGACCTGACCGGACCCGTCGGTCTCTCGCAACCCACCGTCTCCCACCACATGAGGCAGCTGAGCGACGCCGGGCTGGTGACGCGCGAGCAACGGGGGAAGTGGGCCTACTTCCGCGTGGTCCCCGCAGCGCTGGAGGACCTCACCAGCGCACTCGGCCCCATCCTGTGGACGCCACGGAGCTGAGCTCTCCGGTGCGCCGCCGGTGCGCTGGACGCCAATGACGAGGGCGGCGCTGCTCTGTTCGACGGGAGAGCACCACGCGGAGTGGGTCCATCAACGCCAACGGGTGGACGCGCCCATGGGTGGTCGGCTACTGCGAGGTCAGCCCGAGGTCTTGAATCAGCTGTGGCACGTCGCGCTCCAGTGAGACCCAGATGAGATCGTCGTTGACCTTGTCGTAGTGGTGGGCGACCAGGTTCCGCAGTCTCGAGATCGCAACCCACTGGACCTGCGGGTGTGTCCCCTTGTACGTCTCCGGGAGCTTCTCGACGACTGTTGCGATCTTGATGAGGATTCGCTCGCCAGCATTCCGGAGCAGGGCCCCTTGGGGATCGTCGGAGACGTACGCATCGCGCCCGAAGTGGACGACCCAGGCGGCCTCGTCCGCGAAGCGGGCCATGTCGGCCAGACGGTGAGTCAGACGCTGGTCGTCGGTGCTCATACCCGAACGGCGTCTTCTGGAACCGAGTTGTGGAGCGCGGAGGAGTGGGCGGAGATGACGTCGACGGGCACCGTGAGGAGGGCGCTGAGCTCATCTTCGAGGGAGAGCAGATCGATCATGGAGACCTCGGGGGGAAACGTGATGACGAGGTCGAGGTCGGACTCGCTGGTGTCCTCGCCTCGGGCCACCGAGCCAATCGTCAGCGGATCCCTGCCACCGATGCGTTCGATGGCTTCGAGGACCTGGGCTCGGCGTGCACCCAAGGCGGTCGACGGTCGAAGCTGCAGGGCTCGCGTGAGTGCGTCCTGGGTCGCATCGGTCGCGGTGCGCCTGCCGGTCTCGATTGCGGCGATCAACGGTTGTGCGACACCGGACCTGCGCGCGAGCTCCCGTTGGCTGAGCCCCAGAATGGCCCGCCGATCGCGAAGGAACTCCCGGAATCCGGACATGCCCTGAGGATAGCAAGACTGTTATCAGAGCGGGGTGTGCGAACCGTGTCTCTCCCGAGGAAAGGGCACTCAGATTGGGATGCTCGATGTCCACCGACGTGCTCGGGCGCGGGAGTGACCAGTTGATGACGTCCTGAAAGCTTGGTGAATCGGCGTCGGAGGCGCACCGGGGCTCTGCCGCCGCTGTCGTTCGTTCGCCTCAGGCCCGTTCGATGAGGTCGAGCCAGAAGTTGAGCTCCTCGACGGCGTCGACGAGGGAGACGGACAG
>JAKECL010000395.1 GCA_030460725.1 Propionibacterium sp. | reverse complement strand
CGGGCAACGGGCAACGGGCAACGGACCGGTGTCGCCCACATCGGGCCCATGCCCGGGCGCACAGATCGACGCCGCGTTGGCGCCCCTCCCAGTTATGGTGACCCCTCACCGCAGGTCCGATCCGGCAGGCACCGAGGACGCGCTCAGCGCGCGACCTTGATCCACCTGCCCTCGACCAGGACCTGGTCACGCCGGAAGGAGCCGTCGGGGTTGACCACGTAGGTCGTGCCCTCGGTGTAGGCAGTCCTGCCGATGGAGGTGTTCTCGGTGATCAGCGGCCCGTCGTTGGTGACGAAGCCCAGTCCCCCGTAGGGATTCTCCACGCCCGGGGTGGTGGTGCCCGGACGGTGGGTGAAGCCTCCGGGCACCTGGGACTCGAACCGCGAGGCGCTGTCCAGGGGGACTCCCTGGGTGGCAGGGACCCCCGGTGCGTCCTCCGGGCGGAAGACGAGCACGTTCGCCGACGTGCCCGAGGCCGGGGGCGGGTTGACCGAGACCGCACCGTCCCTGACGATGGGGTAGTCGAGCCTGAGATTTCGATGGATCTCCTGGGGGGTGCCCGCTCCCATGCCGCTTCCGGAGTGGAAGAGATGCTCGGCGGGGGCGTTGAAGCCCGAGGAGTGGCCGACTCCGTCCTCCATCCCCCACGCGGGGTCGAAGGAGGTGGAGTCCATGAACGCCTTGGCCCTCAGCCCTGTGGACCCCTCCATGCCCTCCTGGGCGCGCAGCCAGAGCAGGCCGTTCTGCTGGTGGACTGGCAGTGTCTGACCCCGGTGGGTCTGGAGCGCACGGATGTCCTCGAAGGACATGTCACCCATCCCGAACTCACCCAGCTTCCTGCGCCCCGCAGGCGACTCCATGATGGTGCGCAGGGTGTCATCACCGCCGGGGGCGGACATGAAGGCGCGCGTGTGGGGGGAGGAGAAGCCCTCGCGACCCAGGGACCAGGAGTTGCGCAGACGCTGGGCCGTCTCCGACCAGCCCTCGTTGGCCAGGAGGTGGCGGGTGGACTGGACTTCGTTGTACATCCAGCGCCCGCCCCTGGCACCCAGGGCCTCCGGTGAGAAACGCCGGGCATCACGCAGGAAGGAGTCCAGGCTCCGCGCGCCCGCCGTTGCCCGGGGGAACTTCCCGCTGGCCCAGCGCCGGACGGAGTCGACGATCTCACGGACCTTCTTGAGCATCTTCTGCAGCGCCGTGAAGGATGCGAGGAGGTCATCGACGTACCTGCCCAGCTTCGCTGCCCAGGTCGAGATCGTCGCCGCCACATCCGCGATCACCTTGGGGATGAGCACACCCGCCGACGCAGCGGCCTGGATGATTGCAGAGCCGAAGGAGCCGACCACCTGACTGAGCGCGTCCCTGGTGAGGTCATGGACCACCTGGACGAGCTCCGCCGCCACCGACACCGCCTGCGCGAATCCGGCGCACATGTCGCCGACGGCGCGGATCTGGTCGGTGAGCACCGACTGTGCCCTGACGTAGGCGTCGATCGTCATGCCCGACATGCCTGCGGTGGCATCCAGGACGTGGGCACTGATGGTCTCCGCGGACTCCCGGAGGCGACCGCCGATGGCCGCCCAGGTGGCACCTGTGCCCCGGACCTCACCCGGATCACCCGTGAGGTCGTTCATCCAGCCCTTGAGGGGTTCGAGATGCTCAATCAACCACCCCACACCCCAGCTCAGGAGCGTGCCGATCGGATCGAAGGCGGCGACCACGAGGTTCCCCGCCGCACTGAGCCCGGAGACGGAACCCTGGAGCCAGTTGCCCGAACCCATGGCCTCCGCGAGTTGCTGTCCGTCCTCCACCAACCCTGCACCGGAGGCCCAGGTGGTGGTGTCGATCGGTCCCTGGACCAGGTCGCCGCCCATCAGCCCAGCTCCGCGAGCGCTGACCTGATGGCATCGGCGAGACCCATCTCGGTCTCCTCGAAGGAGTCGGCCGCAGCGCCCACGGCGTCCGCCAGCGCGTTCTCCAGGTCGGCGCACGAGTCGATCTGCTGGCCCAGGGCGGCTGCAGCGACACCGACGGGTGGCGCCAGGAATGCGCACATGAGACCGAATGCCCCACCGGAGACCTGCGTGCCCGTCACAGCTGCGGCTTGGGATGCCTCGGCAACGGACTGGGCGTCGCCGCGGAGGACACCCACGTGGTGGCCCAGCACATCCGTGTCGACCATGAACCCGTCACTCATCTGTGTGCGTCACCGTCCCAGTCCGTCGAGTTGTTGACCGAAGGTCGACCCCAGGAAGGCGGTCGTCTCGGAGTCCGGTCCGAAGGTGTCGGCGGCGCGCCGTGTCATCTCCCGCGCGGCTCGCCTGGTCGCGTCCCCGTAGGCCTCCATGACGGCCTCCTCGATCCGGGCGCCACCGAGCTCCACGACGGAGGACGGCACCGACAGGGACATGAGGTGGCCGGCACTGTCGACCTCGACGGCGCCCCCCCCCCCGCGGTCGCGCCCCCGGGGGCAGAGGGCGTGGCCCCCCGACCAGAAGGTCCCGGCAGCCCGCGCCCCCACCACGG
>JAKECL010000394.1 GCA_030460725.1 Propionibacterium sp. | reverse complement strand
CGCGCACCTCGCGCATCGAGATGGGCAACGGCGTCATCGACATGCGCTACGAGAACCCGCTCTACATGGCTGAGGAGGCCGGCGCCACGGACCTGATCAGCGGGGGCAGACTGCAGCTGGGCATCAGCCGCGGTTCACCGGAGCAGGTGATGGAGGGATACAAGTACTTCGGCCACGTCCCCGCCGAGGGACACAGTGACGCCGACATGGCCCGCCAGCACACCGAGGTCCTCATGGAGGTGCTGAAGGGGCAGGGCTTCGCCCAGCCGAACCCGCGGCCGATGTTCCCCAACCCGCCGGGGCTGTTGAGGATCGAGCCATACTCGGAGGGACTGCGGCGTCGCGTGTGGTGGGGTGCGGGGTCGCGGGCCACTGCCGAGTGGTCGGCGAGGCAGGGGATGAACCTCATGAGCTCCACCCTGCTCACGGAGGACACGGGTGTGCCCCTGCACGTCCTGCAGGCCGAGCAGATCAGGGTGTTCCGCCAGGCGTGGAAGGAGGCCGGGTGGGAGTGGGAGCCCCGCGTGTCGGTCTCGCGCAGCATCTTCCCCATCGTCTCCGATGAGGACCGCCGCTACTTCGGGGGGCAGCGCACCGACGAGGACCAGGTCGGCATCATCGACGGCGGATCCGCGCGATTCGGGCGCAGCTACATCGGGGAGCCCGACCAACTGGTGCGCGAGCTGGCCGAGGACGAGGCCATCGCGGAGGCCGACACCCTCATGCTCACCGTGCCCAACCAACTGGGGGTGGACTACAACGCACATGTCCTGGAGACGGTCGTGACGGACCTGGCGCCTGCGCTCGGATGGAGGTCGGACACCGAGGGGCCGGTCAGGGGAGGCGCGCTTGATTGACAGGTTTGGTGACCATCACCATGCCATGATCGCTCATGGCCACGTTCTTGATCCGTGCACCAGAACCTCATGAGGCTGAAGAGCTGGCCGAACTGCATCTGCTGACGTGGAAGGAGACCTACAGCGAAGACTTTCCTCCCGCAGCGTGGAGTGAGGAAGCACGCCTTCAACGCCTCGCAATGTGGGATGCCATCTGTTCACGACCGCGTCCCGAGGACCGCTTCGCCGTTGCCGAGCGGGATGGCAGCACATTGATCGGCTTCGCTGGTTCAGGGGTGAGCACGGATGACCCGCCGGTGCGGGAGAGACACCTCTTCTTCATCTATCTCCTCAAGTCGGAGCACGGGTCTGGGGCTGCTCAGGCGCTCCTCGATGCTGTCGTGGGGGCTGAGCCCGCGAGCCTGTGGGTTCTGGAAGGGAACTCTCGCGCGGTCGCGTTCTACGAACGCAACGGCTTCGCGCTGGACGGTGCACGCCACGCCACTGGCTTCGATACTGGCGGCCATGAGGTACGGATGGTTCGCTGAGGAACGGTCACGTGATGCGCAATCTGGTGACGGTCCGAGCGTGCTCTGTGCCGCTGTCCCGCGCCTGCACGGGCTCCATCGGTTGTTACTCCTCGTGCTCTGCTTCGTCGCTCGATGCGACTTCCATCGCTTCCAGGCCCTGAGTCGACAACACGGCGTCAGCGACTGCGCTGGTGCAGGCCAGGTACAGGCTCCGTCCGTACAGTGCCTGGCCGAGCACCCAGTCGTGTCCCTCAGGCCACCAGTACATCGGGAGTAGCTCCGGTGGGTCGATGGCAGTCGGGTGCCCGTGCCCAGATGCCGTGAGCGGAGCCCAGCGTCCGGGTTGTCCTGGCACAAGAGGCAGGCTGAAAGGGTTGGCACTTTCGTTCCAACGCTCGAAGACACTCATCTCCAAGGAACCATGATGGTGGGAGGGCAACCACACGGGTTGCCCACTCTGGACCACTCCGTACCCAATCCAGCTTGCGAAGTACCAGGTCCGGTCTTCTGTCTCGAACTGCTGCAGGAGCCTGCCCACTCGTCCAGACAGGCTCGTGTCCTGCCACGCGAACCATGGTCCCTGGAAGTCAGCCACTCGCGGGTCGGCAGCGACGATGTCCCGTTGCCACATCGTGCCGGGTTCGAGCTCGACACCTACCTGTTCACAGACGAGAGACCACGGCAGTTCCAGTTCCAATGCGCCGGGTTCATGACTACTGGACACCACAAGGGGGCTGAGGATTCGCAGGTATCGCTCGAACCCACTCGGCACCAGACCAGCAACAGTCGGGCCTCCATCGAGGCTCTGCATCAATGCCCTGGCGGAGTCGATCCTGTTGGTGAGCTGCATCTGGACCTCTCCGTTTCGTGCACTCGGATTGACAACCAAATCTACAGACCAGGTCGGGATGCCGCGCATCAATGAACCAACTGGGGGAGGGCGACGCGCGCATGTCCGACCCGGTGACTCCGATTGCCCACCTCGAGCAGGCGGGTCGCCCAGGCACGTCCCGAGCGGAGTCGTCGGGTGCTGGGGGAGAGAGCATCGGGGCCGCAGCGGGCTGCCCATGCTCCTGGTGGCCTCTTCGCTGTGTGGTGCGGGCCGGGGTCGAGTCCACGGTCGTGGTGGATGAAGGGGTCACCGCGTGATCCGATGGTTGC
>JAKECL010000393.1 GCA_030460725.1 Propionibacterium sp. | reverse complement strand
ACCCCCACCCCCGCACCCCCTGCCCGGCGCTCCCTGTGGGCACTGCGCGACTACCGCGCCTGGCTGCTGGCAGACACCGCCTGGCAGTTCGGCAGCTCCATCCGCACCTTCGCCATGACTCTGGTCGCCTACTCCGTGACCGGTTCCTACGCGCAGGCAGGACTGGTTGCGACGGCCTCGACCCTGGCCGGGGCGGTGACGATCCTGCCCGGCGGCGTCCTGGTGGACCGGATCGACCGCCGCACCTCCCTGGTGCTGTCGGGGATACTGCGCTCGCTCGTCTTTGCCGCCACCGCCCTGGCGTGGTGGGCGGGAGTGCTGAACCTCCCGGCCCTCCTGGCCAGTGGCGTGCTCACGGGTGCCCTCAGTGGCCTCTTTGCCAGCGCCTCCAACGCGGCCCTGAAGTCCGTGGTCCCCGGTGAGGACCTGCCCCGCGCCATTGCTGCGAACCAGGGCCGCGATGCTGCGGTGACGCTCTCCGCACCCCCGCTGTCAGGTCTGCTCATGGGCGTCTCCTACGCGCTCCCCTTCGCGGCGGCCGCCGTGGGTGCCGCACTCCAGGCACTGGCCACCAGACTCATCCGTGCTGACCTGAGTCCCCACGGCGGCGACAGAGGTACGGGGCGGGGTGGCGCCGCAGGTACGGAGCGAGGTGGCCGCGCAGGTACGGAGCGAGGTGGCCGCGCAGATACGGAGCGGGATGGCGGGAGCCCGGAGAGCGAGAGTTCTGAAGTACTGAGGACCCGCTCCGTGCGCTCGGCGGTTGCACGCACCCTGGTGGACATGGTCTCCGGGTTCAGGATCTTCTCCCGCAGCCGCATGCTCCTCCACCTGGTGCCCGCCATCGTGTGCATCAACATGGGCTTCAGCGCCCTCTACACCGGCCTGGCCCTCCAGCTCCAGGGCCAGGGCGTGGAGGCGTGGCGCATCGGCATCATCGACTCAGCGGTCGCCGGGGGCATGCTGGTCGGGGCCCTCGTGGCCTCGCCACTCATCGCCCGATTCCCCACGGGCAAGCTGACCCTGGTCCTCTTCCTGATGGCCGCGGTGTTCATGGTCCCAGTGGCCCTGCTCCCCGTCCAGGTCGTGATCCTCACCTGCTTCGCGCTGGTCGGACTGCTTCTCCCGGCGCTGAACGGGGGCATCGTCGGCTACATGCAGGCCATGATCCCGCGAGCCGAACAGGGCCGCACGATGTCGGCCCTGGCAATGGCCAACGAGTTGGGCGTGGCCGCGATTCCCATGGCAGTGGGAGCGGGACTCCAGTGGTGGGGCGGGGCCCCGACCATGATGTCGACAATTGCGGTGTTCCTCCTGGCGAGCGTCCTGATCGCGACGAACAGGGAACTGCGCGCACTGCCCACCCCGGACCGCTGGGACCTCCCCGAGGACTCGGCCACGCCCCCTCCCCCACAGTCGGGCGGGCAGCTCCCGCAGGGCACACCGGAACAGGCGGTGCCCGGCGTGGACGCGGCAGGTGGGGACGACCTCGCGCAGGGAGGACTGCGAGCGTCCTCCTCCGCCGCGACGTCCTGAACGGACCTGCTCCGCCCCTGTTCAGGTGCCCCAGCTCAGGAGCCCCCATTAGGGTGAGGAGTCGGGCCGCGGGCACGCAGCCGGACACCGATCACCCCGGGAGGACACATGGGAGATGCGAGGAAGCAGGACCCGGACCGCACCCCGCCCCGAGACGACGCGTCCACAGAGGCGGCGTCGCCCTCGTGGATTCCCCCCCGGAGGTCGCCTGAGGAAACCATGCGGATCCTCAAGGCCCTGACCAACCCGCTGCGGATGCGGATCTTGCGCGTCCTCTCATTGGGGGAGGCCATGCGGGTCTCCGACATCGCCCGTGCCGTGGATGCCCCCGCGAACTCCGTGTCGTACCACTTGCGGCAACTGGAGCGCGCCGACATCGCCCACAGGGCCGCGCCCGAGGAGGGGCAGGACGCGCGCGAGACCTGGTGGCAGGTGCCCGAATGGGACGGTCTGGTCCTGGACCCCGAGGCCATGCGGGGCATTCCCGGTGGCACCGAGGCGGCCCGAGCCCTCAGTTCCTCCCTCAGTGAAGACGCCGCGCAGCTCTTCTCCGCCTACCCCCCACAGCTCGACGGCTGGCCGGGCCTCCAGAGCGACGCGCCACTGCGCCTCACCCGCGAGGAGGCCCGTGAGCTGATCGACCGGATCGGGGAGCTCATCAACCAGGCCGCGACCACCTCACGGGTCAATGCTGGCGCGCACCGCGAGGACACCCAGCGCTACGACCTGCGCCTGGTCCTGCGCGCCTCCGTGCCACGGGAGCGGGCGGGAGAGGACGCACAGCAAGGCCGGGAGCGCAGCGACGAGGACGCCTGACGCGACAGCAGCGCGGGCGCCGGGCAGAACGACCGGACGCGAGAAGGACACCGTTTGCTCTCGTGCCCAGGGGGCAGGACGGGGAAGCGGGCGAAGGAACCACGGGGCGACGGACTTCGCCGGAATTCCGGACGGACCTCGGCGGAGAAGGAGACGGACTTCGGCGAGAAAGGGGA
>JAKECL010000392.1 GCA_030460725.1 Propionibacterium sp. | reverse complement strand
AGGCACCTGCGTCGCGCGGGGGCGGCACCTGGGAGCCCGCGCTCTCCGCCTCCCGGGCCAAGGAGTATCTGCGCTGCCCCCTGCAGTACCGTCTCCACGTCGTGGACCGCATCCGGGAGCCCGCCACACGGGCCACCGCCCTGGGCACACTCGTCCACTCGGTCCTGGAGCACCTCTATGACGCACCCGCCGACCAGCGCACGCCCGAGTATGCGCAGTCACTGGTGACACCACGGTGGGAGGAGATGCACGCGAATGACTCCTCCCTGGACGCGCTCTTCGCAGATGCCTCCGAGATGCAGTCCTGGATGGGCGATGTGCGTCAGGTGGTCGACCGCTACTTCCAGGTCGAGGATCCCCGCTGGTTGGAGCCCCGCTCCCGGGAGGAGCGTGTGGACGTGGTCTCCCCCGACGGCATCCGGCTGCGCGGGTTCGTCGACCGCATCGACTGCTCACCCGCAGGCGACCTGCGCGTGGTGGACTACAAGACCGGGAAGGCCCCGTCTCCGCGCTACGTGGAGGAGGCACTCTTCCAGATGCGCTTCTACGCGCTCCTGTTGCGGGAGTCCGACCGGCTGCCCGCCCGGACCCAACTGCTCTACCTGAAGTCCGGCCAGGTGCTCACCCTGGACCCGGAGCCCTCCGACATCGACCGCTTCCAGGGCGAGGTCACGGGCATCTGGGAGGGCATCGAGACCGATGCCCGCCGCGGGGTGTTCGCGCCACGACGCAATCCCCTGTGCGGGTGGTGTGCCATGAAGTCCCTGTGTCCCGTCTTCGAGGGCCGCACCCCCGAACTCAGCGAGTCGGGGGTGCGCAGGCTGCTGCGCACCCGGGTGGACGCCGTCTGATCCGGTCCTCCCCGATCGCTGTGTCAACTGCTGTGCCAATCGCTGTGTCACCGGATGAACTCCACCGGTGAGCGCAGGCGACGGGCGAGCCCGGTGGGTCCCCGTTCAGCGGGGACCCACCGTGTCCACGACCTCACCCGCCATGATCCGCCCCATCGTCGCGGCGTCCAGTTCTGACAGGGATCCCACTCGGCTGAGTCCTTCGCGCGGCACCACCGGGAGCATGCAGGGGATGCCGACCACGCGGGCTCCCGAGGCCAGGCCGGCCTCGATCCCGCTCGGGGAGTCCTCGATGACCAGGCAGTCGCGGATGTCCACCCCCAGCCGGTGCGCAGCTCTGAGGTAGGCCTCGGGGGCAGGCTTGGGAGCCGTCACGTCATCACCCGCCACGACGGTGTCGAACCCTCCGTGAGGTGCCAGCTCGGCCACGACCTCCACGACGGCCCGGTAGGAGGAGGTCACCAGCGCCACGGGGACGCCTGCCTCCCGCAACTGGAGCAGGTAGTCGGGGAAGGCGGGCATCCAGGGGACCCCGTCCTCACGCAGGGCGGTGCGCACGTGGTCCAGGAGCTCGGCGACAACCTGCCCGGGAGTCATGGGCAGCGGCACCTGCTCGATCATGATCGCAGCGGACTCCAGCAGGGGCTTGCCCACCATCTGCAGACCCCGCTCGGTGGTCCAGGTCCCGCCGTGGCGCCCGACCACGCCGGACTCTGCCGCCATCCACAGGGGTTCGGTGTCCACGACAGTGCCGTCCTGGTCGAAGAGGACTGCTGCGGGCATGTGGTGCTCCTGCGACCCGGCGCTCACGGCAGCGCCCCGGCGGTGGGCTCCAGGACCTGGGCCACCAGCAGTCCGGCCACGACGAGCGCCAGCGCGATGCGGTACCAGACGAAGGGCGAGAAGGACCTGGTGGTGATGAGCTTGAGGAACCAGACAATGACCATGTAGCCGACCACGAAGGCGATGAGCGTGGCCACCAACGTCGGTCCGACCTCCACGTGGTCCCCTCCGGTGAGGACCTTGGCGACCTTGTAGAACCCGGAGGCGAAGACTGCGGGCATGGCCAGCAGGAAGGAGTAGCGGGCAGCGGCCTCGCGGGTGTAGCCGAGAGCCCGCCCCATGGTGATGGTGCCACCCGAGCGTGAGACGCCGGGGATCAGCGCCATCGCCTGCGCGAACCCGAAGAGCACTGCGTCTCTCCAGCTCATGTGGTCCAGGGTGCGCACCTTCGCCCCCAATCGGTCCGCCAGCCCCAGGAGGACACCGAACACGATGAGCATCGTCACGGTGATCCACAGGTTGCGGAAGGTCGTGTCGATCCAGTCCTCCAGGAGCAGTCCGAGGATGCCGATGGGCAGGGAACCGACGATGATCATCCAGCCCAGCCTGACATCCGGGTCGGAGGACTCCACCCGCTTGGCTGGGCCCACGACCGGCAGGGAGCGCGCCCATCGCCCCACAATCCGTTTGATGTCCTTCCAGAAGAAGATCAGCACCGCAGTCTCGGTACCGATCTGGGTGATCGCCGTGAAGGCGGCGCCGGGGTCGTTGGCCCCGGTGAGTTCTCCGACGATCCGGAGGTGGGCGGAGGACGAGATCGGCAGGAACTCCGTGAGTCCCTGGACCAGGCCGAGGATGATTGCTTCGAGCCAGCTCATGGAGCACACTCTACGA
>JAKECL010000391.1 GCA_030460725.1 Propionibacterium sp. | reverse complement strand
CGCCGACCACCCCGACGACGCCCGCGGGAGCGACCCTGCCGGGCTGGGGGGCTCCGGTGTGGAGTGACGAGTTCGCCGGTTCCTCCGTGGACCGTGCGAAATGGAACGTGCGCGACGGTGGGTACCTCTCCTATGACGAGGCCATGCTCAGCGCCTCCCAGGTCTCCCAGTCCGACGGAACGCTGAAGATCGTCACTGATCGACTCAAGCAGCCGACGGTGGCGGGCGGGCGCACGCGTGCCTTCACCACCGGGTACATCGATTCCATCGGCAAGCACTCCCAGCGCTATGGCCGCTGGGAGATGCGGGCGAAGCTCCCGGTCACCCCGGGTGCCTCTCGGGGCATCTGGCCGGCCTTCTGGCTGCGCGACTCCAAGGGGCTGGGGGAGATCGACATCATGGAGGCGATGGGTGATCCCAACACGAAGCTGAAGTACCAGCCCGCCGGGTCCTGGTCCTCCACCATCCACCAGTCCACCAACCATGAGGCCGGGACGGTCAAGATCGAGAACATCGTGACCCGGCCCGAGCACGTGGGTGCCGACTGGCACACCTGGGCCCTGGAATGGACACCTGAGGGGATGACCTTCCTGTTCGACGGCGAGAAGGTGTGGACTGCGACCACTGCCGACAACCCCTGGTTCGAGACGGCGTTCACGGGCGCCGGGGTGAACATCAGGATCAACACGCAGGTGGGGGAGAAGTGGATGGGCTTCACCGATCCTGCCCATCCCGAGCAGACCACGGTGCCCGCGACCTATGACATCGACTATGTGAGGGTCTGGTCCCTGCCCGCCGGCCGCTGATCCGCTCGTGGCGCTCACAGATCCGGTACCGCCAGACCTGGCGGCGGCGAGCCGGGGTGGTTCGTCGGTCGGGCGCCGGGGTGGTTCGTCGGTCGGGCGGCTGGGCGCTCGGGCGGAGGCGCGGTGGGGGTGCAATCCGTCGCCGGGCAGGGTCCGCCCCACGGACTGTGTCACCCTGTGGGAAGGCTCACAGTCGGGAAGCGCATGGCGCTTGGGGCAACCGCGGTAACCTCCCGCTCACCAACCCCCTACCGTACCGTGCTCGGGACAACAGACCCTGAACCCGTGGTCAGAGAAGCATCATGCCGACTCGGCCCAACTCAAGGTGTGCACGGGGGGATGCTCGGATAGATTCGTGGTGTGGACCCCGCCGCCTCGGGTGTCCACCCTGGGTGCCCCTTCCTTCGGGAGTGGGGCACCCAGTGTCTGTGGGCCCGTGTCTCCCCACGAGAGCCGGACGCCGAGTGTCTGTGGGCCCGTGTCTCCCCACGAGACGAGGGCGGGGCCGAAGCCGGTGCACCCGATGCAGGCGCACGACCTCATCGAGGTGTCCTGGTCGTGGTCCGTCATGAGGCGGGGGCATCATGCCCCTTCGGCCCCTTCGGCCCCATCGCCACTACTGCGAGCAGGGAGCCCTGTTCGAGCACGGGCCTACGTGGAATGGGCCGTCCCAGCGTCCCAGCCGTCCCGAGCCCGAAGGCCCTCCAGAGCTGGCCGGCTCCCTCCCGGGACAGATTGCTCGGTGATCAGACGAGCTGGTGGCGTCGGTGAGCCTGCTGCCGCGCCGCGATCACGGCAGTGCCCACCAGGGCGACGCCCACCAGACCCCAGGCGATGGGGGCGGTGTTCAGCTCCGGCACGGCCCGGCCCGTGGCGGTGGAGAAGATTTCCAGGCCGGTTGCGGTCGCGACGACCAGCGCACAGCAGATGGAGATCGCGGTGACGACCGTGTTGAAGCGGGCACGCGTCGCGGCGGCCGCGTGGGAGTACACGTGCAGCATCAGGTTGGCGTTCACCGAATCGCCCAGCGTCATGGCCGCCGTGAAGCTCAGGGGAAGTGCCATCAGGATGACAGGGTTCGCACCGGCCAGTGTTGCCAGTGCGGTGACCATCAGCAGTGAGATCGTCGAGGCGGTGTCGAAGCCCAGGCCGAAGAGAATCCCGAACAGGAAGATGTGTCCGGCGTGACGGACATGGCCCAACGGCCTGGTCATCAGCCTGGCCCAGGGCCCCTTCGGCTGGGAGTGGTCGTGGTGGTGGGACAGGTTGGGGATGTTCGCCGCGGCGACGGCGACCAGGTAGAGGGATGACACCGCCGCGCCGGTGAGTGCCAGGACCTGGGCTCGACCGGACTGGGGATCCAGTGCCTGCATGATCCAGGAGGCCCCCAGGACCACCGCCATGCCGGCGGCCAGGACCACGCTGGAGTGACCGAGGCTGAAGGCCAGCCCGACGCCGTTCGCATTGTGGTGCTCGCCCAGGAGCTTTCGCGTGGATCCGTCGATCATGCACAGGTGGTCGGCGTCCATGGCGTGGATCAGACCGCGGGTGTAGGCGAAGGCGGCCAGGGCCAGAGGGACGGCCCCGGAGGCATGTCCGGCCAGGATGAAACCACCGGCAATCAGGTGGATCACGAGGACGACGAGGATGGTGGGCAGATGGTGGATGGGACGCATGGGATTGCTCCAGATGGTGCGTGACGGGGTGTTCAGTCGGTGGGTCGTGCGGGGGCCGGG
>JAKECL010000390.1 GCA_030460725.1 Propionibacterium sp. | reverse complement strand
TCCCCGCCCCTTCCACCGCCACCACACCACTGCTCGTGCTCTTCGACGGCCAGGTGTGGGCCCACGGTCTCGACCTGCCACGACTCCTCGACGCCGCCATCAACGAGGGAACCCTGCCGCTGCTGCACGTCGCCATGGTCGACTCCCACGGGGAAGCACAGCGTTGGGAGGAGCTGGGGGTCCCCCAGGGCCAGGTTTCCTTCGTCCTGGACGTCCTGCTCCCACGCCTGCGTGCGGAGCTGCCCGTGGATCCCACGGGCGCCTCCACCCTGGTGGCCGGTCAGAGCTTCGGGGGCCTGGCGGCCCTGTGGACCCTCGCCCAGGCGGGCGGGCAGGTCGGCATCGCACTCGCCCAGTCACCGTCGCTGTGGCGCTTCGACCTGTCGGAGCCACTGTTGGAGGGTCCCGGCTGGTCCTGTGCGCGCATCCGCTCGGGATCCCTGGAAGGGACCATGTGGCGCGACGCCCGGGATTTGGCCGACACCCTGGTGGGCGACCGACGCCTGGGTGGGCGACGCGTTGACGTGGCGCAGGTGCAGGGCGGCCACGACTGGGCCTGGTGGCGTCAGGACCTGCTTGCAGGTCTTGTCGAGGTGCTGGGTCCCGACGATTCCCCCTCCTGAGCGCCATCCCCTGAACCCCTTCCTCGCAGGCCGGCGTGTCCAACCTGCGCCAGGATGCGGCAATGCGCGTCCACGGTCGGAGTGCACCTCGCACCCCCCTGCGTGCAGGTGCCGCACAGTTCCGGGACCTGGCGCCATCCCCGGTCTCCACCCGGTGGACGCCGAGGGACTCCCGTCGCTCCCCACGGCGCCTGCCGCGCCGATAGGCTCACCCCATGACATCACCACGACGACGTGCGGCGCTCGCCACCGTCCCCCTCGCCCTCCTGCTGGCACTGGCAGGGCTGGGCTGCTCCCCGGCGACGCCCCAGTCGGATCCCGGATCGATCGGACCGTCCTCCGGTTCCGCATCCAGGAGCTCAGGTGCGCAGGAGCCGGCGGCGCCCTCGCCACCACCCGCGCCCGAGCAGGACCCCACGGCACTGCGCGAGGGTGGGCGCAGCGCCACGGTCATGATGAGCGGGGACCTTCTGTGGCACTCGGACCTGTGGCACGCCGCGGCGGAGGTCGCGGCCATCACGGGGCGCGCACCCTACGACTTCTCGCGTCTGTTCCAGGACATCCGTCCGCTGGTGGAGGACGCGGACATGGCGATCTGCCATGAGGAGGTGCCCTTTGCCCCTGACGGGACCGAACCCAGCGGGTATCCCGTGTTCGGCGCACCCCAGGAGGTGGCGCCCTTCATCGCGGAGACCGGCTGGGACCTGTGCACGACATCCTCGAACCACTCCGTCGACAAGGGCATGGCGGGGGTGGAGACGACCCTGAGGGAGCTGGACCGGGTCGGGGTGTTGCACACGGGCACCTTCCGCTCCGTCCAGGAACGCGCGACGCCCGCCATCTTCACCACGCAGGACGGTGTACGCATCGCGGTGGTCTCGGCCACCTACGGCACCAACGGGATCCCGCTGCCGGAGGGGGCGCCGTGGTCGGTGGCGTTGCTCGACACCGAGGACATGCTCGCCCGCGCGCAGGCGGCACGCCGCGCCGGGGCCGACATCGTGCTGGCGGCCGTGCATGCGGGGGACGAGTACCAGATGATGCCCAACCAGGAGCAGATCGACACCGCCACCGCGCTCACCGCTTCCCCTGACATCGACCTGGTCTACGGACACCACGTCCACGTGGTCCAGCCCTGGGACCGCATCAACGGCAAGTGGGTGGTCTACGGGCTGGGAAACCTGGTGGCCAACCACGAGGTCGAGCGACGACGCGCCTACGAGGGCGTCTCCTCACGTTTCACATTCTCCGAGCGCAATGACGGGACCTTCGAGGTCACCCGCGCCGAGTACGTGCCCACCATGGTCACCGAGTGGTGGCCCGGCCTGGACCTGCGGCTGTGGCCGGTGGTGGGGACACTGGATCGCGGGGAGGGCGAGACGGAGTTGCTGCGGATCGCGCGGGAGAAGTCCCACGAGGCCGTCTTCGCACTGGGGGTTCCGGAAGGACCGGAGGGCGTGGAGGAGCGGTGAGCGCCGGGGACGTCGGAGCTTTCACCATCCACCCGTGACGTCGCAGGGAGCAATCACTGCCTGCGACCGACTCCGATTGCTGTCGCCTCCCGGTGGATGCTCGGTGGCCCCGTCGCTCTGGGGGTGGCGGGCTTGCTGCCCCGTGCCCCCTGTCCTCAACCGACGAGGGCGGCCAGCGCGTCTCCGATCTCGCTGGTGGATCGCACCAGGGGCTCCCCCGCGTCTGCGGCCGCGGCGCGTGCCTCCATGTCGGAGCGGATCGCACCCTGCAGGCGCTCCGCCTCACCGGTGTAGCCCAGATGGTCCAACAACAACGCCACCGACGCGATGGTCGCCGTGGGATCTGCCTTCCCCTGACCAGCGATGTCCGGGGCGGAGCCGTGCACGGGTTCGAACATCGAGGGGAAAGCACCCTCAGGGTTGATGTTGCCCGAGGCGGCCAACCCGATACCACCGGTCACCGCACCCGCCT
>JAKECL010000389.1 GCA_030460725.1 Propionibacterium sp. | reverse complement strand
CCCGGCCTGCCCACGCGCGGCGGCTCAGGAGCGGCGCAGGTGCTCCATGACGCGAATCTCGTCGAGGACGGAGAGGTAGGGCAGGGGATCGACGTGGTTCTCCAGCACATAGGTCGTCAGCTGGTCCCGCACCACCTGGACCAGATCGGCGGGGTCCCAAGGCTTCGCGATGTAGTGGTCCAGGCCCGCCTGGTTGAGGGCGCGCACGGTGTCCGCCTGGCCGGCCTGACCAGTGACCAGGACGGTGCGCGCGTTCTCGGTCCGGGGGTCCCCGGCAATCTCCACCAGGAAGTCGACCCCACTGCGCCCGGGGAGACGGTGGTCGGCCAGGACGACTGCGAGCTCATCCCCGTCCTCAAGCGTGGCCTCCACGGCGTCCCAGGCATCAGGGACGTCCTCGGCCGCCTCCAGGTGGACCTTCGACCAGAAGACCTCCAGATCCCGCTCCAGGGCGTGGCGGACCTCCACCTCGTCCTCCAGGACCAGCACGACCAGGGTCATGTCTCCTCCACTCTCTCCTGCTCTGCGACCAGGGTGACACGCACCCGCGTCGCGCCCGGCTGCGACTCGACCTCGATACCGCCCCCGGCGTCGGTGAGGATCGTGGAGACGATGGACAGCCCCATCCCCAATCCGTACCTCACGCGCCCGGCCCGGGTGGTGAAATGCGGTTCGAAGATCCGCTCCCGCAGGGCCTCGGGGATTCCGGGACCGTTGTCGGAGACCTCGACCACCACGACCCCGTCCTCCTGCGTGACCTCCACGAGGATGCGGGGGGCGGCGGATCCCCGCGCAGGCAGGGCGCGCTCCTCCCCGTCACGCGCCTCCCCCGAGCTGGCGAGGTCCTCCCGCTCATCCTCGAAGGCGTCTGCGGCGTTGACGAGCAGGTTCATCCACACCTGCTCCAGGGAGCCGGAACGTGCCAGCACCGGGGGCACGTCGGTGAAGACGGTCTCGACCCGGATCCCGTGCAGGCGGTGCGCGGTCAGACGCAGCGCATCGTCCAGGCTCGCGCGGACATCCACCGGACCCGGCTCCTCGCCCTCGGGGCGCGCATAGGATCGCAGGCTCTTCGCCAGTCCTGTGACCCGCTGGGAGGCGGCCGTGATGGAGCGCAGGGAGGAACCGATGCGCGCCCCCAGCTCCGCCTCCTTGAGGGCGTCGTCGGGGCTCGCCAGCAGCACCCGGGCCGTGCCCACGTCCGAGACACCCAGGCGCAACATGCGCCGCGCTGCGGCCCGGTCCCCGTCCGTGGCGGCAAGCAGCTCCTTGAGGAGGGCCCTCTCCTCAGCTGTGGAGCGGGGAGGCGCCTCGCGTGTGCGCCGCAGTGCGCGCACCGCGGTGTCCATGCCTCCCAGGCCGAGGACCTTGACGACATCGCGGCGCAGGTGCTCCGCGGAGCGCGTCATCGCACTGAGAGGATTGTTGAGTTCATGGGCCACACCGGCGGAGAGCTCACCGAGCATGGCAAAGCGCGTGCGCTCGACCAGCTCCGCCCGGGTGCTGCGCAGATCCTCCAGCGCCTGGGCGAGCTCCGCGCGATCAGCCTCAAGGTCGGCCGCCAGAACGCCCTTCTCGACGTGCAGCTCCTCCGCGCGCACCAGCCGACGGGTGAGGGAATGGATCGTGAGGACCGTCAGCGCCTCCGCGCTCTGGGAGTCCTCGCGCACCACCCGGGCCAGCTGGTCACGCGAGAGGCGCACCACGACCGTGGGAACCGTGGTCGTGGCGGTGAAGTGGGCACGCTGCCCGCGCACCAGGGAGACGAGTCCGATGATGGGCCCGGTGGTGGCCCGGTGGAGCAGGACGGTGGCGCGCTCCGCGTCCCGACGCAGTGCCACCCCTCCCGAGAGCAGCAGGTGCACGGCACCGACCGGCGCGTCCTGGCGGGTGAGCACCGTTCCCGCGGGGAGGTGGATCCGGGGGCAGGGCCCCAGGACCTCCTGGACTCCCCGCAGCAGCACCTCGACGCACCGGGCGTCCTCCTGGTCCAGGCCCGCGATGACAGGGGCACCACCGCTCTCCTCGAGGTGGGAACCGAGGAGCGTCCCGAGGTCGCCCTCGTCGATGCCACGCGCCCGCAGGCAGGCAGTCACGGCTTCGGCGACCTCGTCGATGAGGACGCGGGGTCCGTGCCCCAGGGAGAGGACGCAGCGGAACCGCGTCGAGGGGATGGCGGGGGCGAGGTCGCGGTGCTCCTCGGCGTCGGTGACGAGGATCCACCCCAGGTCGCCCAACCGCGGATCGAGTGACCCGTGGGCGAGGGCGGCACCGACCTCGTCGACCTCGCTGGTGACCACGAGCAGCACGGGGACACCGGTGTCGCGCAGAAGGCCGTCAAGTTCGGCACCGGCGGGTGGCGCATCCACTCCCTCCACCCGCAGATGCGGCAGAGCACCTTCGAGCTGCCCGCGCACGCGAGGGGCGAGGCCTCGCGAGCCGTCGCCCACCACGAGCACCACGGCGTCGACTCCCCTGTCATCCTCCCCGCCGTCTCCGCTCCGGGCTCCACCCGGATCCGGGGGGTGGGGCGCCGGGGCCCCCGACCTGCGGTCGGGATCGTCGTCATCACC
>JAKECL010000388.1 GCA_030460725.1 Propionibacterium sp. | reverse complement strand
CCCAGCGTCCCCATGAGGGCCATGAAGGTGATGAACAGCGAGGCCCCGAGCAGGGCCCCCAGAATGGGACGGAAGGAGTCGGAGAGGAACTCGAAGAGCGAGTCGAGCCAGGCGACCTTCCCGCGGGGGCCCTTGGCACGCTCCGCGGCCTTCGTGGCGGCGACGCTGTCCGCGTCCCCCGCTCCCACGCCTGCCATCTCGGGAAGGGCCTGGATCTCGTTGTAGACGTTCTGGACCCCGCCGCCGATGACCACCTGGTAGCGCTCCCCGCCCTGGGGGACCACGCCCATCACTGCGGGGATGGCCTCCATCCTGGACTGGTCGATCCCCGAGGCATCGTGCAACTGGAACCTGAGCCTGGTTGCGCAATGGGTGAGGGAGACGATGTTGCCGGGTCCGCCCACCCCCTCGACGATCTGACTGGCTGTCGATGTCGTCATGACTCCCCACTCCCCGGGGCTGACGCACACGCCGGCCCCCGATCTCGGGTGTTGCGGACATTGGACAATCTAGTGGAACGCCCACGGCCGGTGGAGGGGTTCAGGCGGATCCGGATCACTGCAGGCGCGTGATCAGGGCGGACACAGTCCGGGCAGGAACCGCGCATCGGCGCACCCCGACGCGACGACGGCTCCACACACGCCGGACTCAGTGCGAGGCAGCGCCCTGCGCCCCGGAGAGACGTTGGGAGACCACACGCGTCACCCCGTCGCGCATGGTGACACCGTAGAGAGCGTCGGCAATCTCCATCGTCCGCTTCTGGTGGGTGATGATGATGAGCTGACTGGTCTCCTGCAGCTCCCGGAAGATCTGGAGCAGACGTGAGAGGTTGACGTCGTCGAGCGCGGCCTCGACCTCGTCCATGACGTAGAAGGGCGAGGGGCGTGCCTTGAAGATCGCCACCAGGAAGGCCAACGCCGCCAGTGAGCGTTCCCCGCCGGAGAGCAGTGAGAGGCGCTTGACGCGCTTGCCTGCCGGTCGCGCCTCGATCTCGACACCGGTGGCGAGCATGTCCTGGGGATCGGTGAGCACCAGGTTCCCCTCCCCCCCGGGGAAGAGGACCTCGAAGGTGTGGGAGAACTCCCGGCAGGTGTCCTCGAAGGCGGTGGTGAAGGCCTGCTCCACCAACGCATCGACATCGTCGACGATGTGGAGCAGGTCCGCCTTGGAGGAGCGCAGGTCCTGGACCTGGCTGACCAGGAACTCGTGCCGACGCGACAGCGCCTCGTGTTCCTCCAGAGCCAGGGGATTGACTCGACCCAGCCTCTCAAGCTCACGTCGCGCGCGCTCCAGGACCTCCTCCTGCTCCTCGCGCACGAAGGGCACCATCCGAGGTGCCTCATCGTCGGTCGCGAAGTCCCCCGCTCCCGCGCTGTCCTCCCCGCCCCCGGGCAGCACACCGGGCCGCTCAGCGGGCAGCTCAGCGGGCAGGGGCACCAGGTTGTGTGGCCCGTACTCCTGCGCCAGTTGGTCGGGCTCCAGCCCGATCTCCTCCACGATGCGGGTGGTGAGCTGGTCCAGGCGCAGTCCGAGCTCCGCGCGGACGATCTCGCCGCGGTGTCCCTCCCCCGTCACCCCCGTCAGCTCCTGTGTCAGGGTGTCCACACGCCGGCGCACCTCCTGGCTGCGTTCGGAGGTGTGGACGCGGGCGGCCTCGGCGACCGTGCGCGCCTCCTCGGCGCGCGCCAGGGCAGCCGCTGCCACCTCCACCGCCCGTGTGGCCACCTCGGCCACCGCGCGCGCCTGCCCGAGTCGCTGCAAGCGCTGCGCCTCGACGCGTTCACGGCGCTCGCGTTCCTCCCGCGCCCGGGCTGCTGCCTGGCGCAGGGAGCGCGCCCGACCCTGGGCCTGGCGGGAGCGCTCCTCGGTGGTGCGCAGCGCCAGACGTGCCGCCGTCTCCTCCTCGCGTGCGGCACGCGCCTGTGTCGCCCGCTCCTGCGCGGTGCGCTGGGCGCGTTCCAGGTCCACGCCGGGGGCGACACCCGCGCCGTCCGAGAGGCGTTCCTCCGCGGCCGCCACCTGCTCACGCGCCCATTCCACCTGCTCACGGCTGCGGGACACTCCTGCCAGGCACCGTTCGCTCTCCGCTGCCGCAGCAGCGGCAACGGAAGCCGCCCGAGCCGCCGCCTCGCTGGTACGCGCCCGCTCGGCGTCCTGTGCCCGCAGGGCGCGCAGCGCCTCATTGGCGGCGCGCACTCCCGCATCCAGGGCGGCCGTGGCCTCGACCAGCTCCGCGTGTGCGGCTTCCTCCCGGTCCAGGGCGGCGCGGGCCCCCTCCACGGCCTCGTCGTGTTGGGCGTGCAGGGTGAGCACGGAGCTGGTCGCTGTGCCCGAACCCACCACGGACGTGGCGCGCAGGACGTCGCCACGCACCGTGGCGACCAGGTCCACGCCGGGAAGGGCCAGCAGCCCGACCACCTGGTCCAGGTCTGCGCACAGCACCGCGCCCTCCAGGAGGTCCCCCAGCGGCAGGGCGGCACCCTCGCGAGCGGTGACCACATCCAGGGCCCAGCGTGCATGGTCGGGCAGCTCCCGAGGATCCCTCTCCTCCCCCTGCCCGCCCGGGTCGGGGTCGGAGT
>JAKECL010000387.1 GCA_030460725.1 Propionibacterium sp. | reverse complement strand
GGGGAAGAGCGGTCGCTGGGGCGGCTGGGTGGCCCCGTTCTGCTGGGCCTCCGCACGCCCAACTGCGCGCGCGATCAACCAGACCACCGAGCCCAGCGAGAACGAAGGAATCGTCAGCAGGATGATCACCAGCCACAGGATGCGCGGGATGCGGCCGGGCATGTCCTCCTCGCGGGTGCGCGCCCAGTCAGCGATGGCGTAGACGGTGACCGCCAGCCACGCGACGATGAGAAGGATCCTGAACACGGTTCCAGTCTAGGCGAGTGCAGGGACTGGCACCGCCCGGGGTCAGGCCAGGGGTCAGGCAAGGGGTCGGACCCCGGGGCGTGGACGAGGGCGGCCGGGTGCCGACCTCAGTGATTCCTCATGCCGAGGCCGCGAGGAGTGCGGCACAGACAACGGCCCACATCAGTGTGTACAGACCTGTGTCACGCAGGGCGGGGATCAGGGCGCGCCCGGTCTGTCCGGAAATGACCCGACGGGCGGGGACCGCAGCACCGAGTGCCAGGATCACGGTCGCGCCCCCCACCGCCCAGGTCCCGGCTGCGCCCGTGTGCAGGAGGGAGGAGCCGACCGTCGTGGCCGCACTGCCCGCCGGCGTCACGACCACGTGCCACAGCGACACCCCCGCCAGGACGACGGCACCGGCCAGCAGTGCGACGTAGGCCGCCCTCGACCCACGCTCGCCCAGGCGCACGGCCACCGTTCGTTTGCCGGCCTCCCGGTCGGTGGGGATGTCCCGGATGTTGTTGACCATGAGCAGACTGACGCTGAGCAGACCGACGCCACTGGCCAGGCTCCACACCCACCACGGTGCTGAGGGCGTCTGTGTCACCGTGGTCCCCACGGTGGCCACCAGGCCGAAGAAGACGAAGACCATCAGCTCCGACAGACCGATGCCCAGGTAGCCGTAGGGGTGGCGACCACCCGTGTAGAACCAGGCTGCGGCCACCGCACACACCCCCACCGCCACCAGCACCCACTGCCCCGAGAGCACCACCAGTACCAGGCCCGCCAGGCCCGCTGCGGCGAAGCACCCCAGGGCCGCCGCCAGGACGGTGCGCGGTGCCGCCAGGCCACCACCGGTCAGTCGAGGCGGCCCCTGACGGTTGTCGTCGGTGCCGCGGATGCCGTCGGAGTAGTCATTGGAGAAGTTGACCCCGATCTGCAGCAACAACGCCACGGCCAGGGCCAGGACGGCACGCACCGCCGACCACTGTCCCAACTGCACAGCGGCAGCGGTGCCGAGGAGGACAGGTGCCATTGCTGCGGGCAGGGTGCGCAGTCGCGCGCCCTCCAGCCAGTCGGAGGGGGAAGCCATGGGCCCATTCAACGACGCCATGCGGCGCCGGTGCCAATCCGGCGTTCCACCTGAGTGCGCAGTGTGTGCGGATCCACCTTGCCGCTGGACAGCAGTGGAAGGGTGTCGAGGGCCACGACCACGCGGGGAGCCTCGGCACGGCCGAGCACGTCCCCGACGTGGTCGCGGACGTGAGTGGCGAGGAGCTCCAGTTCTGCTCGGGAGAGCGAGTCGCCGACCCCGTCGGTGTGAGCGTCCGTCTCTTCTGGCTGTCCCGCCCCGGCGACCTCCGTGGTGTCCTCCGTGGTGTCCTCCTGGGGTGTGGCGTCGAGGACGCCCGCCTCCGGGACCACGGCGGCGGCGACCACGGATCCCCACTTCTCGTCCGGCAGCCCCAGCACCCAGGCATCGCGGACCCCGGGGGTTCCCAGGACGGCGCGCCGTACCGGTCCCGGCGCGATGGACAGGCCCCCGGACACGATGACGTCGTCGCTGCGCCCCAGTACCTCCACCATTCCGGAGGGCGTGACACGTCCGACGTCGCCGGTGAGCAGCCAACGCGCGCCGCCCTCGTCGATGAAGGGAGCAGGACCGTCGAGATAGCCCGACATGAGCACGGGACCCGAGACAGCCAGTCGTGGGCGGCCCTCGACATCGACGGTCCGCACGGCCACGCCCGGAAGCGGTCGGCCGTCATAGACGCAACCTCCGCAGGTCTCGGTCATTCCGTAGGTGGTGTGGACGGGGATGCCGCGCTCGCGGGCGCGCTCCAGCAGGGCGGGGTCAGTCCCCGACCCGCCCACCAGGACAGCCGCGAGCCGTGCGAGGGCGACGCCGACCTCGGAAGGGGCCTCCAGACAGGCGCGCAGCTGGGTGGGGACCAGGGAGAGGTAGCCGGGGACGTCCGGATCCTGTGTGGCACCCGCGATCGCAGCGGGCAGGCGCAGGGGATCGAAACCTCGCGTGGTGTCCACGATCTGGGGGGAGGTGCCCGCAAGTGCCGCTCTGAAGAGCACCTGGGCCCCGGCCACGTGGTGGGCAGGAAGGGCCAGGATCCACCGGCCCGGACCCGAGAGGGCGCGGTGGGTGGCGGTGGCAGAGGCGATGAGCGCCTCGACGGAGAGTCCGACCAGGTGGGGTGTGCCGGTGGAGGACCCGGAGGTCTGCAGGACCACGTCGACGCCGTCGAGCAGGTGCGGGTCGGTGGCAGTGGCGGGGTCCAGGGAAGGGAAGGCCTGGGTGGGCGTGGTCGCGGAGGTGCGCAGGGTGGAGCGGTCCAC
>JAKECL010000014.1 GCA_030460725.1 Propionibacterium sp. | reverse complement strand
ACTGCACGCCTGTTCATCGAATCGGACCTGCGAGTGCCTCAGGTATGCGCAGTGCTTCAGGTATGCGCAGTGCTTCAGGTATGCGCAGCGCCTCAGGTGTGCGCAGTACTTCAGGTATGCGCAGTGCTTCGGGTTATCCACAGCGCCTCGGGCTCGCGCAGCGCCCCGGGCCTGGAGATCAGAGGGAACGGATCACCGTGACCACCCGGCCGAGAATGGTCGCCTCGTCGCCCGGGATCGGGGAGTAGTCGGCGTTGCGCGGCATCAGCCAGACGTGACCGCCGGTGTGTGAGAGGACCTTGACGGTGGCCTCGCCCTCGATCATTGCGGCCACGACCTGGCCGTCCTCGGCCGTGGCCTGGGCCCGGACGACCACGTAGTCGCCGTCCAGGATCCCGGCCTCCACCATGGACTCCCCGTTGACCTCCAGCATGAACAGATCTCCGCGCCCCGTCAGGGAGGTGGGCAGCTCGAAGACGTCCTCGACGTGCTGCTCAGCGGTGATGGGAGCGCCGGCCGCAATCCGCCCCACCAGGGGGACCGCGGCGGCCCCGTCCTCGGAGTGAGTGACCGGGACCTCCACAGTGACCAGTCTGGGTGGCGCGGCTCGGGAGGACGTGTCGTCGGTGGCGGGGGACCCGGCCTCGGGGCGAACCGGAGGGAGGGCCGTGGGTGCCTCGCCGCTGGTGCCCGCGAGCACCGCCCGTCCGTGGGCGGAGACCTCCAGGGCACGAGGGCGTCCGGGGACACGCTGGAGGCAGCCTGCCCGTTCCAGGGCATCGAGGTGGTGCTTGACGGTGGAGGGCGAGGCAAGCCCCACACGGTCCGCTATCTCGCGGACGGAGGGCGGATATCCGTGGCCGTCGACACTCACGCGGACGACCTCCAGGATCTGCATCTGTCGGTTCGAGAGGTTCGGCTGCTCGTGCACGGGGTCCCTCCTTGTCGTCCGGGAACTGCTGTGGGTGACTCCCGCAGATGCACATGGGTGCTGTTCCACTGGTGGCATCAGGTTATGCGAGTCGGACCCGGAAGTGAAACACATGTTCGAGCGGGTCTCGACATCGTCTGGCACTACAGGTATCGTACAGGTGTTCGACGAACGCATGTTCGACAACGGGAAGTGGAAGGACGGACCATGAGTGCAATCAATGTGGTTCCTGCAGGGCCGGCGCGCACCCGGGACGGACGCTCGCGGCTCCGGGCGGTTCCAGACGCCCCGCTGGCGGATGTCCACCAGATCTCTTCGGCTCCGTCGGCCCGGCGCAGGCGTGAGGCTCTCCTCCAGGAGGACCCCTCGATGCGTCGGCGTCCCGCGGTCGCGGCACGCAGGCGCAGCCTCGGGGCTGACGCCCACGACGCGGTCGGGGGCGTCTACCTCCGGTTGGCACGACGTGTCGGCCTCACTGTTGTCTCGGCGCTCCTCCTGGCGGGGATGGGCGCAGGTGCGGGACTGCTCGCCCAGCCCGATGCCTACGCCGGACCGACGCGGGTCCACCTCGTCTCGGCGGGTGAGTCCCTGTGGGGTCTGGCCGAGGCCGTCGACTCCTCGCGGCCTCTGGAACAGGTCGTCCTGGACATCCGGACCCTCAATGGGTTGCAGGCGGGCGGGGCTGGTCTGCAACCCGGTGGCGAGGTCATCCTTCCGGTGGAGTGAGAGTGCTCCAGGTGCCCGCCTGTGTTCGGGCAGGGCTCGGCTGGGAGGCGCCTGGTGGGCTGCCTATGTGTCTCATCCGTGGGTCAGGGCAGCTGGAGGACCGGGTGACATGGAGTGGGTCGTCGGGGGTGTGTTGCACATGTGACTGGTGGGAACGTAGCGTTGGTGCAGTTCCCCACGGAGGTGACTGTGCACTGTCCTTTCTGCCACAACGAGGATTCGCGTGTCGTGGACACGCGAATCGCCGATGATGGCGCCTCCATACGTCGGCGGCGGGAGTGCACGGCGTGCAAGAGACGGTTCACAACCCTGGAGACCTCGTCCTTCCAGGTGGTGAAGCGCTCCGGAGTTGTCGAGCCGTTCTCGCGGGAGAAGGTTGTCTCCGGGGTGCGCAAGGCCTGCCAGGGCAGGCCTGTCTCCGAGCATGACCTGGCGCTCCTGGCGCAGCAGGTCGAGGAGGTCCTGCGCTCCACCGGCGTGTCCAGCGTCTCCACCGCGGAGGTCGGCAAGGCGATCCTGCCCTTCCTCTCCGAGCTCGACGAGATCGCCTACCTGAGGTTCGCATCGGTCTACCGCGGTTTCAAGACCCTGGACGACTTCGACGAGGCGATCAGGGAGCTCCGGGAGCGCGATGAACGTGAGGCCCAGGACTCCGCCTCCTAGGGAGCATCCCCCGTGCATCGTGTCTGCGGGGATCGACCTGTCCTCGGTGCCCTGGGTCAACGTGTGTCCCCTGTGCTCCCGGGCTTCAGGCCGGTGCGGGGCCCCTCACCTCAGTCTTGGGTCCCCGAGGTCCCCGGCTCCTCGTCGGGATCCTCCTCCGTGTGCTCGCTGCCCGGCTGGGACGAGGTGGAGTCCGGGGTGGTCCGGTGGTCGGATGCGGCTGTCCCACGTTCGCCCTGGAGGCGTTCTCCCTGTGAGCGCAGGCCCTCCGCGGCCTCACGCAGACGCTCCTTGGCGTCGGCGGCAGCCGCAGTGACCGCGCTCTGCGCCTGGTCGACGGCAACCTGTGCCTGCTCCGCCAGACCCGCGACGCGGGCGGGAACGGCCATGAGTTGCTCGCGGACGCGACGACGCATGACCTTTCCGATCTGTGAGCGCGGGAGTTCGGACATGACGACCAGCTGACGGGGGAGGGCATAGTGGGCCAGCGACTTCTCCGCCCATGTCCGCACGTCCTCCAGGGTGACGGAGGCGCCTGCCTCAAGGACGACGGCCGCCACCACCGACTCCCCGGACGTGCCCGCGGGCACCCCCACCACGGCAACGTCGGAGACCCCGGGCATCGAGCGCACCGCGTCCTCCACCTGGGAGGGGAAGACCTTGAAGCCCGAGGAGTTGATCATCTCCTTGCGACGGTCCGCCATCACCACGAAGCCCTCCGAGACACGCACCAAATCCCCGGTGCGCAACCATCCGTCCTGGAGGGTCTGCGCCGTCTCGTCCGGGCGGCCCCAGTACCCCGAGAACACCTGCGGGCCCTGGGCAATGAGCTCACCGACCTGGCCCTCCGGGACATCCCTGGAGATGTCCTCGGGGTCGACGACACGGATGCGAGTCGCGGGAAAGGGCAGACCCAGGGCACCTGCGCGACGCGAGGGGGACAGGGGTGAACCCAGGAGGATGGGGGAGGCCTCCGTCATGCCGTATCCCTCGATCACCAACCCACCTGTCGCCTCCTCCCAGGCGCGGGCGAGTTCACCCGACAGCGGCATCGCTCCGGAGATCGTGAAACGGATGGAACCCAGGTCCACGTCCAGTTCCCGTGCGCTGTCCAGGAGCCGGTCAAACATCGGGGGGACACCCAGGAAGAAGGTGCAGGGCAGGCGCCGCTGGGAGGTGAGGACCATGGCCGTGTCGAACTTCGGGAAGAGCGCCACCGTGGCGCCCAGGCGAAGACCAGCCATCAGGCTGACGGTGAAGCCGAATGCGTGGAAGAGGGGGAGGACACAGTCGAAGACCTCCGACCCCTCGTGGAGCTCCGGGACCCATGCGATGCACTGCTCGACATTGGCGTTGATGTTGCGATGGGAGAGGGTGGCTGCCTTCGGGACGCCGGTGGTGCCACCCGTGTGCAGGAGCAGGGCGGGTGCCTCCGCGTCAACTGGGCAGTCTCCCTCCCAGCGCGGAGCGCGGGCAAGTGCCCGGTCCCAGGAGACCACCCGGGTGGGTGTGGGAGCGCTGAGCTCGGCGCGCCTGCGACGCACCGCAGGCACCGGCAGCCCCAGCAGGAGCCGGGAGGCTGTGGGCAGGGCTCGGGAGAGGTCCATGCCGAAGATGCGCACGCTGGGGTCCAGGAAGTCCAGCTTCTCCACAGCGTTCTCCCACGCGATGACGACGCGGGCGTCGTGGCGCTCGAACTCCTGGTGGAGTTCTCCGCTGGGGGCCATGGGGTTGTGCTCCACGGCGATGGCTCCCAGGTACATCGTCGCGAACACGGCGATGACGTGCTGGGGACAGTTGGGCATGACCAGGGCCACCCGGTCACCCGGGCGTACACCAGCAGCTGCCAGCGCAGAGGCACCTCTGCGTGACTGGTCGACGAGGTCGGCATAGGTGGTGGAGCGGGAGAAGAAGTCCAGTGCGGCGCGGTCGGGATAGCGCGAGGCGACGCCTTCGAGCATGTCGGTGATCCGGGTTCCGCCCACGGGCACGGTGTAGGGGACGCCGGGGGCGTAGCCCTGTCGGAGCTCGTCGGTCAACGTCATCGCTGTTCCAGATGTCTCTTCCACGGTTCAATCCTACGCTGCCGTAGGTCCGTCACGCGCGTCGGTATCGCGGCTGCGAGTGACACCACGGTCCGGCGTCACCCGGGGTGTCATGAGTCTCCCACCGCACCAGTCGGAAGAGGGCTGGGCGCATGCGGCGCTGGGGAAGCATCCAGCCCTGGACAGGCTGGATGGTGCCCCGGCACTCACAGCGGGGTGACCACCAACCGCACGGTGTCGTCCATGCCGGAGATCGCTTCCAACGCCTCCACGGGCAACTCCGAGGAGATGTCGGTGATCACGTAGCCGAGCGGGCCGGCCGTTCCCAGGATCTGCCCGTTGATGTTCGCTCCCGCCTCGGCGAAGGTCTGGTTGACCAGTGCCAGGACCCCGGGCGTGTTGCGGTGGATGAGGCGGATGCGGTAGCGGCTCGACTCGGTGAGCGCCAGCGTGAGGTTGGGCAGGTTGACGGACATGTCAGTGGACCCGGTGTGGATGTAGTCCGAGACCTTCGTCGACACGAACCGGCCGATGTCGAGCTGCGCCTCCTCCGTGGAGCCGCCGACGTGGGGGGTGAGGATGACGTTGTCCATTCCCGTGAGCGGGGAGACGAAGGGGTCGCCCGTCGCCTTGGGCTCCTCCGGGAAGACGTCGATGGCCGCCCCGCCGAGGTGGCCGGAGGCCAGGTGTGATCGCAGGGCTTCGATGTCCACCACGAATCCGCGGGAGAGGTTGATGAAGAGGGCCCCCTGCTTCATCAGGGAGAACTCACGGTCCCCGAACAGGTGGGAGTTCGAGGAGGATCCGTCGACGTGGATGGAGACGATGTCCGCCTCGCGCAGCACCGAGTCCAGGTCCGGCATGCGTGTGGCATTGCCGAGCGCGAGCCTCTCGGCGACGTCGTAGAAGATGACATTGAGGCCCAGGGCTTCGGCCAGTACGGACAGCTGGGTCCCGATGTTGCCGTAGCCAATGATTCCCAGGGTGTGTCCGCGCACCTCGTGGGCGCCGTCGGCAGACTTGTCCCAGATGCCGCGGTGCAGTTTCGAGTTCTTCACGGTGACGCGGCGCGTGAGGTCGATGATCTCGCCGATGGCCAGCTCGACGACCGAACGCGTGTTGGAGTAGGGAGCATTGAAGACGGCGATGCCGCGTTCGGTGGCTGCCGCCAGGTCGATCTGGTTGGTGCCGATGCAGAAGGCGCCAATGGCTGCCAGCTGTGGATGGGCCTCCATGACACGGCGGGTGACGGTGGTCTTGGAGCGGATCCCGAGGATCTCGACACCGGCGAGGGAACGAATGAGTTCCTCCTCGTCCAGTGCGCCCCTCAGGCGTGTCACCTGGATGCCATTGGCTGTGAAGATCGCGTCGGCGTCGACATGAGGGTTCTCGAGGAGCAGCGCACGGGTCATGTCCCCAATCGTGGCAGAAAGGCGTGCGGAGATGGTGTGGGAGCCAACGCATGGACGAGGGATGGCGCACATGCCGTCCTGTGTGGCATCCCTCGTTGCGGCCTTCCGGCCTTCCGGCCTTCCGGCGCCGGGGCCGACGCCGGGCCCGGTTCAGTCCCGCGCCTCCATGCCCACCGGGAGCGGCCCCGCGGCCACCACGTGCAGTCGCTGGGTGGAACGCGTCAGCGCCACGAAGAGGTCACCGGGACCGTCCTCCAGCACCTCGGAGGGCTCCACCAGGACCACGGTGTCGAACTCCAACCCCTTGGCACCCAGGGCACCCAGCAGGCTCACGCGCTGGTCCAGGCCGGTGAATCCCTCGGTGTCGGCTCCCCAGGCCCGGGCGCGTGCCACGCCCACCAGCACCGCCAGGCGCCCACGGCCCGGCCCTTCCACCTCATCGAGGTGAGCAACCTCGCCTTCCACGACCTCCTGGACGCGACGCCACAGCTCGTCGTGTTCGGGAGCGGTGGGAGGCTCGCCGCCTGCGGACACCAGCGTGACCCCGTAGGCGTCCGGGGCGTCGCGCACGGAGTGCAGAGGGAAGCGCACGGGCTCACCGGCGGCCGCCATCGTGGCTTCAGCCAGGTCCATGAGGGTGCGTGGGGTGCGGTAGGACACCGAGAGGACGTGTTCGGAGGACAGGGCACGTGCCGCCGGTCCCAGCGCCTGCTCCCAGGTCGAGGGACGTCGGTGGCCACGGCGTTGATCCAGGTCCCCCACCACGGTGAAGGAACGTGAGGGGCACCGGCGCAGCAGCGCCCTCCATGCCATGGGGCTCAGCTCCTGAGCCTCGTCGACCACCACGTGCCCGTAGGTCCAGGTGCGGTCGGCAGCGGCGCGCTCGGCCAGAGGTGTCAGTTCGGCCTCCCCCCGGGCGGAGTCCGCAAGCATCTGTGCGGTGACGATCCCACCCCCCAGTCCCTGGGAGCTGATCGCCCTCTGTGCCCGGGCGATCTCCTCGTCCTCACGGCGACGCCGAAGGTCCTCGCTGCGAGCCCTGATGGCGGGGGAGGTTCCCAGGAGCTCCTCCAGTTCGTCGATGAGGGGGATGTCGGAGACCGTCAGGCGAGCACCTCGCGGGCGGCGCACTGCGGCCAACTGGTCGGGGGAGAGTCGTGGGGAGACCTTTGCGTTGAGCTCCTCCAGGACATCGGGTCGGGTGTAGAGACGCTCCAGGAGCCGGTGGGCGGGTGTCGGCATCCATGCGAGGTTGATGGCGCGCCGGGCATCGGGGGAGTCCCTGATCTCTGAGCGCCACATCTCCAGCTCCTCGCGGTAGCCCTCCGCGTCTGCGGGGTCCACGTCCCCGGACTGGTCGACCAGGCGACGGGCCAGGACGTCCACGAGTTCCAGGGCGAAGCCGTCGCGGGCGACGTTGTGCGGCTTCCCGGTCCGTCTGGCCCGGGCACGCGCGGCGCTGACGTCTGCGGGGGTGAGCGTCACCGTCCGGTTCCACACGTGGAGGATCTGCTCGGCCCCGGGAACACGGGGCAGCGCCCTCACCGCGGCGCGCAGGATCCCCACCCAGGCTTCCTCACCCTTGACGGCATCGACCTCGTCAGTGTCGTGGGCGGTGGCGTGCACCCCCGGCACCAGGTCCCCCACGGTCAGGGCCACCACTCCGGACTCTCCCAGGGAGGGCAGGACCTGGGCGATGTACCGCAGGAAGACCCGGGAGGGTCCGATCACCAGGACGCCCGTGCGTTCCAGGCGCTGCCTCTCGGCATAGAGCAGGTAGGCAGCACGGTGGAGGGCCACGGCCGTCTTCCCGGTGCCGGGACCGCCCTGGACCACCATGATCCCGTTGTCCGGGGCCCGGATGACACGATCCTGTTCACCCTGGATGGTGGCGACGATGTCCCCCATGCGTCCGTCGCGTGCCCGGGTGAGGGCGGACATCAGAGCCCCCTCGCCCTGCAGTGTCATGTCCGACCCCTCGGGGTCCTCCGTGTCCAGGAGTTCGTCCTCCAGACCCGTCACCTCCCTGAGCCTGGAGGCGATGTGGCGTCTGCGCACCACGCCCTGGGGTTCCACCGCCGTGGCCTGGTAGAAGGGACGGGCAGCGGGGGCGCGCCAGTCCACCAGGAGGCGGGAGCCGTCCTCGTCACGCAGCCCGATGCGCCCGATGTAGCGGACCTCGTGGTCGCGGGCGTCGACGCGCCCGAACACGAGGCGCTCCCCGACCTGCTCCAGTCGCATCGCCTGGTCCCCGTAGTGGGCAGCGATGGCGTCACGCTCGGTGAGTCCCTGCGCGTTGCCGACACCGGGGCCGGCCTCGGCCGCACGCTGGTTGGCGCGGTAGCGGTCGCGGGTGGCGTCCAGGCTCGCGTACGCCCGGTCGACGAAGGCCTGTTCGTGTGCCAGTTCGCTGTCGTAGTCCTGCAGTTGCGTGCGGTCCCCAGCCATGCAGCCTCCCTCAAGGAAAAACCGGTTGTCCATTGTGCCCCATCCACCCGGGGGGAGTGTGTTCCTCCGTCGTGCGGACACACCAGTGCGGGCGCGGCTCCGGATGATTCCACCCGTGGCGCAATCGGGGGCCCCGACCTCGCCCGTGCGTGGCGGCACGGGTAGCGTGGGGGATGACAGCGAAGCGGACCACAGGAGTCGGTCCGCCCGACACCGAGGGGGGAGGACCCATGGTCGAGGAACGACACGTCGAGCTCTACCACGAGGGACCGGCCTCCGGAGCGCGCGCACCCATCCTGCTCACCCACTTCGACGGTGCCATGGACGCCGGTGCGGCGGGCTCGCTGGCCGTCACGCAGATGCTTCGCACGCTGGGAGGGGAGAGGGTTGCGACCTTCGACTCCGACCAGCTCATCGACTACCGCGCCCACCGTCCGGTCATGACGGTCGAGGACTGGGTGACCACCGGGGTGGAGCCGCCTGAGATCGCCCTGGACCTCATCCACGACGACCTGGGCCGACCCGTGCTCCTGCTCCACGGCCCGGAACCGGATGCGAAGTGGGAGGCGTTCTCCCAGACCGTCGCGGAACTGGTGCACGAGGCAGGCGTGGAGGTCTCCTTCTCCGTCCACGGCATCCCCGCGGGCGTCCCCCACACGCGCCCGACGCCGGTCCACATCCAGGCCACCGATCCCTCATTGGTGCCCGATCAGGCCCAGATGTCGGGGAGCATGCAGTTCCCGGCCCCCCTGTCGGCATTCCTGCAGGAGAGACTGTCCACCACGGGCATCGAGGGGGTGACCCTCCTGGCGGCCGTGCCCTACTACATGGCTGACAACGCCTATCCGCGTGCAGCCTCCGCCCTGCTGGTCAAGCTCTCCGACCTCGCGGACCTCTCGCTGCCGGTGGGTGACCTGGAGCGTGGAGCCACAGAGGACATCGCGCAGGTCTCCGCCCTCGTGGAGGGCAACCCCGAGGTCGAGCGGACCGTCCAGGCCCTGGAACGCCACTACGATGCCCTGTCGGAGGGGGAGTCCTCCCCCACGATCTCCGACGGTGCACGGGACGGGACCCAGGAGAGCGACATCGGCGACGTCATCGAGGCCTACCTCGCCAACCAGTCCCGACGCTCAGGAGGCGGTGCGGGTGCCAGCGAGGACCCCGGAGTCGAAGGTGGGTCCCAGACCGCGTCCGCGCAGGAGGTCGGCGAGGGGGACACCGTCGACACCGTCCAGGACGCACTGGACCGACTCGCCGGACGCGAGGAGGGAGCGGACAGAACGGGTATGCGCCGCCCCCGCCATCGCGCCGACGACCAGTGGGACAGCCCCTCGGGCGACTGAGCCCTCACGCCCGGCACCGCTGGGCAGGGCCCTTCTGGTCTGGGCCTGTGCGATGGCGGGCTATGTCTGCGCGGTCGCGGGGCGGACCTCCCTGGGAGTGGCAGGTGTGGAGGCGATGTCCCGCTTCGACATGTCAGCGGCGGCGCTCGCCCTCTTCTCCAGTGTCCAGGTCGGTGTCTACGCAGGCGCCCAGATCCCGGTCGGGCTCCTGCTGGACCGGTGGGGTGCGCGCCGTCTTCTGGGAGCGGGGGCACTGCTGGTGGCTCTCGCCCAGATCGCCATGGCCCTGGCCCACGACGTCCCCTCGGCGCTCGCGGCCCGTGTGCTCCTGGGGATCGGGGACGCCACGGCCTTCGTCTCGGTCCTGCGTCTGCTCCCCTCCTGGTTCAGTCCCTTCCGGATCCCCCTGTTCACCCAGCTCACGTCCATTTTCGGACTGCTCGGGCAGGTGGTGTCGGCGGTTCCCTTCATGGGTGTCCTGCACCATTTCGGGTGGGGACGCGCATTCGCGGTGATGTCGGGCCTGGGCTTTGCTGCGGCCGTCCTGGTCCTGGGGGTCGTGCGGGACACCCCCACTGGGTCCGCTGCGCCCCACCTGCAGGTACACAGGGACGGGGGATCGCCCTCGGAGGGTGTCCGCCCGCCTGCCCCTGACACCGGGGAGGCGGATGCGCGCGGACCTGAGGAACCCTCAGGTGGCCCAGCGCGGCCCACCACGGAGGGGCTGGGAACGACCCTGCGTGCGGTGACGGGTTCCCCCTCGGCGTGGCTGGGCTTCTTCACCCATTGGAGTGGAGCGGGACCCGCCATGACCTTCACCCTGTTGTGGGGGGTGCCCTTCATGACGCTGGGGATGGGAATGTCCGCAGGCGACGCCGGTGCGGTCCTCATTGTCTTCACGGTGGCGAACATCGTCCTGGGACCACTGGCCGGCCACCTCACGGCACGCAGGCCCACGTGGCGGGTGCCTGGCGTCCTGGTCTGTGCCTTGCTGTCCCTCATCACATGGACGGTGCTCCTGGTCCCCGCGACTCCTCCGCCTGCGTGGTCGGCCGTCGTCCTCGCGGTCGTGCTGGCAGCCTCGGGTGTGTCCTCCTCGATCGGCTTCGACCTCCTGCGCGACGACATCGCCCACCATCGGCTCGGGACCGCGATCGGGGGCACGAACATGGGCGGCTTCACGGCCACCCTCCTGGCCGTCCAGGGGATCGGCTGGGCCCTGGACCACGTGTCCGCAGGTCCCACCCACACCTGGGTGGACTTCCGGATGGCGATGTCGCTCCAGGCCCTGACCTGGGTGGTTGGCGTGGTGGGTGTGCTGGTGTGCGCAGGTGCCGTGCGCAGGCGGCACGTGGCCCCCGGGCAGGACTGACACCGAGCCGGGCCCGCGCCTTCCTGCGTCCATTCCCTCAGGTGCGTGGAGAGGCTGCGGTGACAGGGGTGGATACGGGGTCCGTGGGCGCGGGTGCGCCCGCCGTCCAACGTTCGAGGGCGCGCCCCCGCAGGACGCGGGCCGGCAGGGGAAGCCTCCGCAGGTGGCGGTCGAGTTCGTCGAGGTCCAGCGCGTCTGCGTGCGGATGGGCGCTCTGGGCCACCAGGACCACGTTGCCCCGGCGCTGCGAGCGCCCCACCTTCGGGTCCGTCACCGCGCACACCAGGGGAAAGACCTCCAGGAGAGCAGAGACATCGGGTCGTGCATCGGCCGTGCCTCCGTGGGCGGCGTTGAGGAGGTAGAGACCTCCTGGTCGCAGGGTGGCCGCGGCGGCGCGGGCCGCCTCGACCGTGCCCAGGGAGGCCGGGACGGATCCGTGGTCGAAGGCATCGCGCACGACCACGTCATGGGCGCCGGGGCGGGAGTGGTCCAGGACCTCGCGCCCGTCCCCCACACGGATGCGCAGCTGGGGGGCGCGCGGCAGATCGAACCACTCGCGCACGGAGGCGGCCAGCAGGGGGTCGACCTCCACTGCGACCTGACGTGAGCCCGGACGCCGCAGCGACCAGGCCCAGGGGAGCGCACATGCCGCCCCTCCCAGGTGCAGGGCCCGCACAGGAGCGGGGGAGGGCATGAGAGTGTCGAGTGCGGCGTCCATGTGTTGCATGTACTCGAACTCCAGGCGTGTGGGGTCCGCGATGTCGACGTTGGAGGACTCCACCCCGTCGAGCAGCAACGTCGCGCTGGTTCCGTCCCAGCGCAGCGTGGCGGTGCCGGAGGAGACCGTGAAGCTCTCGCTGCCTCGGGGTGCGGTTCGTCTGGGCATGGGGGCCACTGTAGTGCTGCGGTGTGGGGCGCCCGCCTCCTCGTGGTGCACATGCGCGCACCTACCATGGTGGGGGGGGAGGTGAACACCATGTCGAATGCACCCAGGGACACCCGTGACCGTCGTGACTGGGGGCGCGACGACACCGGTACGGACATCCTCCACGTGGACATGGACTCCTTCTTCGCCTCGGTGGAGATGGTCGAGGACCCCTCCCTGGTGGGCCATCCCCTGATCGTGGGCGGGACGGGACCGCGCGGCGTCGTCACCTCCGCGACCTACGAGGCACGCGCACAAGGCGTGCGTGCCGGGATGCCGACCGGTCGGGCGCGCGCCCTGTGCCCGCGTGCCCGTGTGGTCCAGGGGCGACACGGCATCTATGGGGAGTACTCCCGACGCGTCATGGCGGTCCTCGCCTCCATCACCCCTGACCTGCAACAGGTGAGCATCGACGAGGCGTTCCTGGACGTCTCGGGAGCACGTCGTCGGCTCGGGTCTCCCGTCGGGATCGCGCAGGTCATCCGAAGCCGGATCCGCGAAGAGGTCGGGCTGCCGGCCTCGGTGGGCATCGCCGCGACCAAGAGCGTCGCGAAGATCGCCTCCTCCCAGGCCAAGCCCGACGGACTCCTCCTGGTTCCCCTCGACGCGACGGTGGACTTCCTGCACGGTCTCCCGGTGGGTGCCCTGTGGGGTGTGGGAGGACGCACCGGCGAGGTCCTGGACCGCGAGGGCATCGTCACCGTGGGGGACCTGGCCCACACCGAACTCACCCGGCTGGTCAAGCTGGTGGGTGTCGCCTCGGGACACCACCTCCACGATCTCGCCTGGGGAATCGACCGGCGTCGCGTGAGGCCGGGACGTGAGGAGAAGTCGATCGGGACGGAGTCGACCTTCTCCGAGGACGTCCAGGACAGGAAAGCTCTCGAGCGCTTCATCCTGGGCGCCTCCCACCAGTGCGCGGAGCGACTGCGCAGCCAGGCCATGGTGGCATGGACCGTGTCGATCAAGGTGCGGGGCGCGGACTTCACCACGATCACGCGTTCCTCCACCCTTCCTGCCCCCACTGACGTCGGCCGCGAGGTGGCGCGCGCCGCGGGGGCCCTGTTGGCCCGCGAGTCGCTCCCCACCGGAGGGGTGCGTCTGTTGGGCGTGCGTGTGGAGAACCTCCAGAGACGCAGCGAGGGCGTGGCTGTGACCCTGGACGAGGACGTCCGCCCTCTCGCCGCGGAGCGGGCGATGGATGCGGTCCGCAACCGGTTCGGAGGGGGTGCGGTGCAACCGGCCTCGTTGCTCAACCCGGAGAGCTGAGTGGAATGGTGGGGGTGGGCCTGGACACAGTAGACTGTGGGCACGCGACCCTTCGACCCGTGAGGAGGTGCCCGGTGGCGCTGTCCGACTATGAGAAGCAGGTCCTCGAACAGATGGAGGCCGAACTCCGGCGCGCCGATCCGGACCTGGCCTCGACCATGTCCTCGAAGGCGGACGCCTCCGACGCTCCGTCCGAGCCCGGTCACCTCAATCCCCGTCGATTGGCGGCTGGATCAGTGCTGGCCCTGGCGGGTCTGGGCGTCGTCCTGGCGGGCGTCTCCGTAGGCGAGATCGTCTGGGCGATCGCCCTGGGCGTCGTGGGTTTCGCGATGATGGTGGGCGGAGTTCTGCTGGCTCTGCGCACGGATCCAGGTCCCGGCCGCGTGGACAGGCGTCCTGCCCAAGGAGGTTCGCCGAAGAGACCGAAGGGCTGGTCGGCGTTCATGTCCGGGCAGGAGCGACGCTGGGAGCGACGCCAGGACGGCTGAGCATCTGCGGCGGTGTCCTCTGCGGTGACGCCGTGGTGTCCGGAAGTGGGCTCCGCGTCCGACGGGCACGAGGCGCAGTGAGATCAGGCCGCGAGCATCAGCCTCGACGTGGAGGCCTTCTCATGCGTCCCTGGTACGGGGTCGGAGACCCGGGCCGCTGAGCAGGTGGCACGCTCTGGCCGTCCGCAGCTGCAGCTGCAACCGTTGCTTCGGCCGCGGCCAGGTGCCGGGGCGCCATGCCGTTCTCCGGGGTCTCCTGCGTTGCCCCCACTCTCCTCCCCGGG